>CAZKNI010000031.1:0-11395 GCA_964554055.1 uncultured Phycisphaerae bacterium
ATATTCATGAGTTATCAAATTCGAGTTACGCAATCCTACACCGAAAATCGGATAATCCTTCATTATCCTATACCCCGCTCGCCAACTCATAAATCGAGACTGGGCGGAAGCATCATGAAACTTCTCGCCTATCGTATCAAACCTTTCCCGAACCGCCGGACCCGCCAAAATCGACACAACAAACAAAAACGCAAATCCCAAAACGGATGTTATGATTGGCTTGCGCTTAAGCATCTGAACAAACATACATATAGCTATTATCAACGCGCTAAGCATTCCTCCACGAGAAAAACTGCACATCACAGCATGTATCATAGGTATCGTTGAACCAAGATAAAGCCAACGCCACCAACGACGCTCCGCAAAGAAAAAGAAAAATCCAAACGGAATACCCATTGCCAACATCAATGCTGCACCGTTATTATCAAATCCACCAAACCCGTGATGATAGATAAAAAGATTACCGTGAAACAAATACAAATCGTTCATCTCAAACGACACATACGCAAGACACACAAATATCATCCATGCCAAATATCTAACGTGCTTCCGCTCCGTTACCGTATAGCTAGCAACAACAAGCATTATCAATATCTTCGCATATTCCCACCCGGCTTTACCCGCTATCTCCTTATCCAACGCACCGTAATAGCTACCCGCAAGAAAAAACGCAAACAGAAATAACAACGGCAAAAAAATAGGCTCAAGCTTCTTCTTATTCAACAATTTATGTTTCAATATCGTTATACCTATCGCCACCAACGCTGCATACAACGACCAGCGAACTCCTTTAGGAAGCGACCATTGCCATATATATTGAGGACGAAGAACCGCCAATCCGTAATACATCAACACACCCCAAAACGGATCGACAAATGCCCGACAAGAAAAATACAGCATCAGCGATATCAACAATATTGTCTGCTTCATATACAATCCTCCGCACAACAAAACGAAACGGAAGATAATTCCTCGCTTTTCCCCGCACTTTCTCCGTCTGAAACAACAGGAATATACTCATATAGCTGACTAATCGTATTCATCCAAGTCATTTCGCGTTCAACGGTTTCCCTTCCCCCTCTCGCTATCCTCTTGCGTAAAACGTCATCCGCTATCAACTTCTCTATCTGCTCCGCCAACTCATCAGCGCTATCACCTATCAACAAATTTTCTCCCGACCTAGCCGGTATTCCCTGACACGCACGACTCGTAGCTATCACTGCCGACTCCGATGCCCACGCTTCTAACAATTTATTTTTTATACCCGTACCTATCCGCATAGGAATAATAACACCGCAACAATTCCACAATATAGGCCTTAAATCTTCCACAAATCCCGTAACGATAACACGCTCTCCCCCAAGCCTCTTAACTCGTTCGGACGGATTACACCCTGCCAAAACAAAACAAACATCGCTGCTACGACTCCAAACCAGCGGCGCGATTTCATTAACTATAAACTCCGCTGCATCTACATTAGGAGGATGAGACATATTACCCGGAAAAACTATTACCGAATCTCTTCTAAATTTCTCTAAAAAACTCGGAACAACACTTTGCCTGCGACGATAATATTCTACGTCAACTCCATTAGGAACAAAACGAACATTAGCTTCACGATGCCTCCGTGAGAAACTCTCTGCATCCGTCGAGGAAACAAACGTAAGCAAATCAACATACCGAACAAACGAACGCTCATAAAGCAAATGACCCACTATAAACTTCGCATATCGACCGAACATAATCGGATTTTTCAAACGCTTCATACGGCGATAAATCTCAAGAACAGGGTCATCTGCTACATTCGCTAAAACAAACGCCCCACACGAGCAAGCTTCCGGAGAATACTGAAGGGTCTCGGAATTAACAAGCACAATTATATCAAATTCGCACCCGCACTCCGACAATAACTTCGCCAAAGAATCATGATACACAAACGGAGCCAAAAAAGAACGAGACTTACCTTTTTGACGTGAACGACCTTTAAGACCGGAAATTATCTCGACGCCTAATTTCGAATATGCCTCATTCTGAACCCTATTTCCGGGATAACATAACAGAGAAACCCTATCACCGCGCGCAATCAATGCACGCGAAAGATTATAAATCCTAACACAATATCCCTTGACCAAAGGCCACGGAAAATCAACTGTTACAAACAACCATTTCACTCGCAATTTCCTTCCGTCCGTGGAAGAACCTACAATCCATTGTCTTTTACGTCCCGATTTCAGCAGGAACTCTCACAAGCGACGAAACGCTATCAGCTATTTCCTCAACGCTTATCATATCCATACAATTGGGAACTCGCTCGCAGCGACGCTTATAACACGGACAACATTCCGCACCGGATATCAATTTTATTCCTCTGTCAAATAAATCTATCTCTTGATGACACGTAGGGCCAAACAACGCCACAACAGGAACATCCCTGCCTATCGCAACATGAAGACCCAAAGTATCTCCGCTTACAACAACATCACACTGAGACACAATCGCAACAAATCGTTCCAGGCTTTCCGCACAATCAGCATCAAAAACAATCCCCCTTGATTCACGCATCAGCCATTCATTCTTCTCCCTTTCGTTCTCTCCACCTAACAACACAACGGAATATCCTCTATCATTCAACAAACCTATAAGCTCCTTCCATTGCCATCTACTCAACGATTTGTTGGCAAAAACGCTTCCAGCTCCCGTATTCAATCCGACAAAAACCCCTTCCGACCTTCCACTCCAATCCTCAAATTTACTCTTCGCCCAATCAAGAACACTTTCATCGCAATACAAACGATAAGGCTGACGAATATATTGCAATCCCAATGCCTCATGAATCAATTCCGGATAACTCTTATCATTCAAATAAAACTTCTTCTCATCATCCAATCCCAACTCGAAATATTCTTCACACTCCTTATTACAAGGCATCGACGTACCCCATTGCGACAGACAAATGCCCCTTTTATCCTCGCTATCAAGCATATTACACAAACCCGCAGCACTCCCTTCCTTATCAAGAGAAAGAACCAAATCAAACTTTTGATTCGTCAGTTCCACAATCCCCCAAACATCAAAAGTAACAAGCCTATCTATTCGAACATCATTCTTCAGCAAATCCTTAGCTTCCGATGACGTAACCCACGTAATATGAGAATTGCTATATTCCCGCTTAATCGTATCGAGCAAACACGTCGTCCGAACAACATCACCCAACGCGCCCAACTTGATAATCACAACACGAAAACCCATCGAATCATAATATTCGCATCTGCATTTCTGCTTAAAAACACAAGGCCTGTCCGAGCGAAAATGCCTGCAATCGTACGCTATCTTAGACACATATCCCCTGTTGTTATCATCTCCAACTCGCAACCTTATTTCCTCGCAAATCAATCTCCATATCAACACAAAACCGATTCAAAAACGCTTATCGCTCGCTCAGCACATCGTTCCCAAGTAAACTCTTTTACTCGTTCAAGTCCTTTCCGAACAAGTTCTCTCCTCAACCCTTCATCGGTCAAAACCCGAAACAACCCTTCCGCTATCGACTCCGAAGATTTCGGATTTACCAATAAAGCTGCTCCATCTGCTATTTCGGGCATACTCGTTACATTACTCGTAACAACAGCCGATTTGCAAACAAACGCATCCAATATCGGCAATCCGAACCCTTCGCTCAAAGAAACATAACAAACAACATCTGCGCCGCTCATCAGTGCCGATATGTCATCTTCAGGTGCAAAGTTATATAAAATACAATCTCGCTCTATTCCCAAACGAGCAACATAATCCCTAAAGTCCGATAACTTCCGCTCGTCTATTCCAACAAGCAATAATTTATACTCGTCACGAACATCTATAGGCAATTTAGACCAGCTTTCAAGCAATCTCAACGTATTCTTACGAACATCGCTCGCGCCGAATCCGAAAACATAACGTTCCGAAACACCCAATCCGTATTTACGCTTCACTCTACCTAATTCTTCAACATCGGAAACATACATACATTTCCTATCGGGCGCCCAATAGTTCACTATAATATTATCGGTCGATACGCGAAATCTCTTGACAATTTGAGACCGTGTATATTCACTCGGAACAATTATTTTACGAGCGTATCGCACCGAACGCTCAAGATTTCTTCGCCACCTTAACCCCTCACTCGAGGAATATTCGCCAAACCAATTCAAATCATGTATCGTAACGACAAAAGGAATCAAACAAAACATTGGCCCAGTATTAGCGGGACAATGCAAAACATCCGCACAAAATCGCTTGACTGCTAACGGCAACCTTATCTGCTGCCAAAAATTATATCTATCGCCGGGAATATCTATTTTTATTCGCTTAACATTGTCAAACCCCTCAAAAGGGTCGTCTTCTCCGTCAACCTGATGAAACATAAATATCTCCCAATCGCTACGAAGACGGGCAATCTCACGATACAAATCTATCAAATTCTTACCCGTACCCCTGCGATTAGAACGATATATATTTCTCGCATCAACTGCCAACCTCATCACACCTTCTCACAAACAATAACAAATGCCGACCCGGGCTTACGGGCAGGCTCCTTCTCAACAACTTCAAGACTCCTCACGCGAAAACCGTTATCCGAAAATAATTTGCCGAACTCATCTTTACTGAAATCCTGAACATGCTCATCACAATCGTCAGGACCCATTCCGTCGGGAACGCTCGCTATCACAAGCCCACCTTTTTTCAAAACTCTCCTAAAACTCACAACAGTCTCCGCAGGTTTATCCAAATGTTCCAAAACTTCCGTACATACGACACAATCAAAATAATCCTCCGGATAGGGCAATTCCGGCAATATCACTCGCTCCGCCGAAAATCCGTAACCCCGAGTCCGTTCAACTGCAACCCGAGAAAAATCAACTCCGAACAATTCCAATCCGGGCTTCCTATCGCGTATCATACGCAAAAGTACTGCAATACCGCAACCAGCGTCAAGCAATCTTCCTTCCGAAGGAACAAAACCTAACACATACTCATACAAATTATCCATCGAAACAAAATCATCACCCTGCGACGAATATCTTTCATCCATCGACTCGGGAGTATTCAAATTCACTTTTCCGTAAACCAAAAAACGCCTAAATTTCCAAGGAAGCAACTTCTGAAAAAATAAACGCAACTTCCACGGAACACATTTTTGCTCTATCACAAAATCTCTTAACGAAAATCCTCTCATCTCACAACATTCTCTATAACACGCAAATATTCCTCTGCCGTCTTCTTCCAAGAATATGTTCGCTTTACATACTCTTGAGCATTACGCCCAAGCTCAAAAACAATTTTACGATTTCCTATCAACTCGTCCAACAACTTCGACAAACTCGACACATCACGAGGCTCAATACAAAAACCCGTCTTCCCTTCAATTATTATTTCCGAAGCAGCCACAAGAGAATCATCAAATCGGCTACGCCAACTTATCGTCGGAACACCCGCCGACATTGCTTCTATGTGCGCCAATCCAAATGTCTCATAGCGAGACATCAAAGCATGCACGTCAGCACCGGCAAGATAACGCTCCGGGTTAGACACTTTACCGGCAAAAACAACTCTTCCGTTCAAGCCCCTATCATTCGCATATCGCTTCAACTCATCACGCAACATGCCGTCTCCTATTATCACCAAACGAGCCTCTTCCTTCCTCTTCAAACGCGAAAACGCTTCTATCAAATAATCTATTCCCTTCTCTCGAGTCAATCTTCCTATACACGCTATCACAAACTCACCTTTACGCCTAAACTCCTTCAACTCATCTGCTATCTCTGCTTCGGAAAATCGCGAAAAATCTACTCCGTAAGGAACAACAAAAACCTTATTCTCATCAACATCAACATAATTTACAAGCTGCTCCTTAACAATACGACTCGCAACAACGATAGCATCCGCCAAACGCATCGCTCTTTTTTCGACAAACATAAACTGCTTCGATATTCTACGATTCAAAACAGGCAAAAAATAAGGAGTAATCCCCTCACAACGATAAATCACAGGTCGGCTACGATTAACCGTTTTCGACGCTACAACGCACTCCGGATTACTTGCAAAAACAACATCAGCCTCATCTGCTATGTCTTTCTGATGCCAAGCCCAACGACAAACCCTGGCAAACGCCCCTACTCGCCAAAAAATCCCCAATCCACCCGTCGGAATCCTGCTACAACAAACACCTTCGATAGGCTCATCATACAACAACTCGCTCTTCTGATAATTTTCCGTAGCAACCGAAACCGCAACCCCGATTTTGCGCCATTCCTTAACAACCTCATATCCGATAACTTCCGACCCTCCGTAAAGGTCGGGATAAAATCGTCTTGATTGCCACTGAACTTTCATCTATTATCCCCTCACGCTGCTTGAGAAAATACAAGTGATAATGTCTCCTTACGTTCGAGGTTACTCATCAAACCCTGCCAAACCAAACCCGCATATATCATAGAGGCAGCTGCTACTTTAACGGAAAAACTAAACCAGCCGCCCTTTATAACAACTGCATCCAAACACAAGCATATCACCCAAAATGCTGCCAACAATATCACCCAGCGCCAAAGAACGGTATTAACAAATTCACGCCAAGAAAGTTTCGCCATACGAACCGCAACAAACAACGCCAATAGCGAAACTCCTACTCGCGGAAAAAACGTTCCCCACGCAACACCCGCCAAACCCATTTTAAAAACCGACACAAACAACACCGTAAATATCAAATTCAACAAACACTGCAACACTGTAAATCCCGCATCGATATGAATTTTATGCAAGCCCGAAAACACCGAACCCGTCAATGCCGATGCTATCGAAGGCAGCTGCGCCAAGGACAATATCGCCAATATCTGATAACTTATAACATATTCCCTGCCCATCCAAAGAGAGATAAATTCCTTACCGAAAACAACAAATCCAACAAACATCGGTATCCCTATCGCCATCACCATTGTGCTTCCGCGAGAAAAAATATTCTGCAATGCATCCCAGTTACGCAACGCACAATCTTTAACAATCTGAGGCGTTAAAATGAAAGAACTTTGAATCACAAATCCGCGAGCATGCATTATCAGCATTGCTGCTATCGAATAATATGCTACATGACGAGGTGTAAGCAATATACCGATTAGCACGATATCCATCCAATAAAGCATACGAAATGCTATTTTCCCCACAAACGCCCACAAACTAAATCCGAACATCTCGCGAAAACATTCAAGCCTCGCACTCGCAGGCCTTAAACTAAATTCGGGAAACACCCTTCGAACCAGCACAACGGTAACAAGCATCCCAACAAAACCCGACAACAATTGAATAACCGCCAAGCCTACAATACCCCCTCCTGCTCGCAACACAAAAACTGTCCCGCACGCCTGCAAAAATATCGACATTATCTTAACGACGTTTTGCAAGTCGAACCTATCAATCGCTGACAATATCTGATTAAACGTCGCATAAAAAAACGATATCCAAAGCTGAAAGCCTATAAGAAACATTGACATTCGTATTGCGGGCAAATAGCTTTCGGGAACATTTTTAAACACCGACGCAAACAAAAAACTCACTCCGCCAACACAAAGCAGCATTATCAACCCGCTCATAAAGAAAAACACCAACGACGTATTAATCACCGTATTAACTCGTTTAATTTCCCTACGCGCAAGATGATAATTCAAATATTGACCCAATCCTCCTCCAACGCCAAGCTCCGCCAAACTTAAAAATCCGCTTATCGATATCAGCAACGACCATATCCCATACGCCACCGAGCCAAGCTGATGAACTACGAACGGCGACAAAAAAAACATCACAACCAAATTGACTCCATAGCCAACCCAGCTTGCCAACAAATTTCTCGCATAAACTCGCAATCTACTCATTGTTGTTTAAATCTTTCTTCATATGCATAACAACAACCGACGCAAATCTTCTCATAAAACGAAAATACTTAAACATCCAAGCATCAAATCGATGCAGCCCGTCGATAAACTTATTGCTTTTAAACAAATACCAAACACGAGAGAAACACTCGAAATAATAGAGTTCTACGCTATTAAACCCTTCCGACAAAAATTCTATCGTCTCATACGTTAAAGGCTGCTCATCCTCGGTCGGATTAGACGGATACCAAGGAACACAACCTCTTATTTTTCCCAACATCGGGCTAAAGATAACGGGCTCCCGAAAAATACATCGTCCCGTCGGCTTCAACAATTCTTCCAATTCTCCACGAACTTTCCCTATATCTATATGATGCAAGATAGCGTTTCCGAAAATCAAATCGAATTTCATATCGGAGAATGCTTCGGACGGGCTGGACGCTACACAAAAATCAATTTTATCAGCAACTCCGTTTATCTCCGCCCTTCGAGCTGCCAAATTAATAGCTTCAGGAGATATATCATACGAAAAAACTCTCGCTCCGTTATGGGCCAACAATATCGAATCCGTTCCACACCCACACCCCATTTCCAAAACTTCCGCTCCACGCAAATCGCCCGCCAACCTAAACATACACTCCTTACCGTAAACTCTCCAATCCCTACATCTCAAATAGCGCAAACGAAGCTCTTCGGGAACATAGAGAGGCTCTTTATACAATCTACTCCCGTACACATTATCAAAATGCTCGCGCTCTCGTTCTTCTCTCGCCATTGTCAACATACAAGTTCCGCCCTCTCTGCATCAGCCCCCTGCATTTGACCTTCGACAATATTCAGCATCTGCCGATATACCTTTGCTCTGGAAAACCGCTTAGCTACCGCTTTTCGTCCCGCAATTCCCAAACCAAAAGCAAATTTAGGCTCTTCTTTAAGACGAGCAATCGACCCTACCCAATCACTCACACACTCAGCTACAATCACACCCTCACCCGCATCTATATCTGCCGCCAATGCCACTCCACTCGACGCTACAACCGGAACACCGCAAGACAAAGATTCTATAAGCTTATTCTGCAACCCGCAAACAATACGAAGTGGAACAACGCTAATGGCGCCCTTAAAATAATCCTTAACGTCAGACACTTCACCCGTTACTTCAACACCTTCCAACTTCGACAGATTACGCACCTTATAACACGGATTCCGTCCGACTATCGTAAAACGCAAATCGCCATACCTGCGATTAAGCTCAGGCCATACATTTCTTGCAAACCAGCAAACACCGTCAACATTAGGAAAATAATCCATTTGACCCACAAAAACTATTCGCCTAATCTCTCCTCCATTTTCCAAACCAACAACCGCGCTTCCCGAAACACCTACCGGATTACCCACAACTTCAACATCCGAAAACTCAAGCCTACTCGCCTCCGACGACGTAATCACAACAATTCCGTCACATACACCCATTAACCTGCGCTCAAGCAATGCTATCTTTTCCGATTCTCTGCGATAAAATTTCCCTCGCAATCCGCCTACACTTTCGGAATAAAGCTGCCATTTATAACTGTCAACGTCAACAAAATCGACTATCGTCCTGCAACGAGGGCTAACACGTAAAAAATAACTCCCTACGCTACTGCAAACTGCAAGACACGCATCATAATTATTAACCCTCAACAATTCTTTAAGACGCTGCTCAAAACGATTACTGTAAAAATACCCCTCCGTTAAGCTGAACCCGCTAACTGCCGAAATAACCCCATATGCAATTCGACCGAATCTATTCTCTCTGACTGGAAAAACGTTTCGTATCCGCGTTTTTTCTATTAAATCTTCTATCTGACCCCCGTCCACCGAATCATCGGCAAACGTCAACAAATCTACACAATGTTCACTTCCAAGCGCGCTAAGCCACGTGAAACCTCGAATACGGTCGCCCTTATCTGCCGGATAAGGAAATCGATGTGTAATAACAAGTATCCGCACTTTCTATCCATTAGAAAAAACGCCCTACGATACCTAATGACTCCCGACGATGATTTGTCAACACAACCCCCTGTATCTCCACGCCGAGAGATTTCAACAAACCTACGCCCTCACCAACTATCTTCTTAGGCGTACCGTGCATCTTGACGACAAACAACACTCCGCCTACAATCTGACCTAAGACACTCGCATCCGAAAAACGCGTAACCGCCGGAACATCCAAAAGTACAAAATCATATTCCTCTCGTAATCTACCTATCACACCCTCAATATTCTCGTCTCCGAAAATTTCAGGAGCGCTCGCACCTATCATATTGCCCGACGGAATTATATAAAGATTCGAACGCCTCGTCCCCCATACAACTTCGTCCAACGACGCCGACGATGCCACCAATTCCGCAAATCCTTTGACACGAGACGATATCCCCAAAAATTTAGACACCCCGGAACCGCGAAAATTACAATCTACAATTACAACTTTTTTATGCCTATACTCCGAAAGAACAAACCCCAAATTCAAACAAGTCAACGTCTTACCCTCTCCATCTGCCGACGAGGTAACAACATAGCAAAATTTGTCTTCCGTAATTTTAGAAAGCAATGCTGTCCTAAGAGTCCTATACTCTTCTGCTATTCCGCTTTCAGGCTTGTGATAACAAACTATAAGCGGAGAATACGACCTACAAACATTTTCACCCTTTTCCTTATCATCGCTTCGCGACAGGCTCTTCACTTCCGCTGCTTCAGATAACGCCGAGTCTCCGCTTTCTTTCTTCCCCTCGGAAACATCTTCTTGAAATTGTATTTCCTCTTGCGCAACGTCAACAGCTGCCGATTCTTCTCGCTCCATTACCGCAACACTGCTTTCATTCGTTTCCAATTCCGATATATCCGAATATTGTTCTTTTTCTTGTTCCGACATAAAATCACCCTTCCCTATTAACGGCATGACGTTCTGCAGAAACCAGCGAAATTACTTTCTGATACCTTTGAGGATATTTAAGCCTCAACACTACAACACCCAAAGACATTACAAGCATTCCTATCAATATCACACTCACGACAAAACTTATCGTCCGATGCTTGATTTTAGAAAGTGTACGCTGACTGTCAGGTATTATTTCATCTATTACACCCGCTACCGGCAAACCGAACTCCTCGGATATCTGTTCAGGAGAACGTATCGTATTGTCCGCAGAATCCACGCCAAACGTAAACACATATCCGAACGCCAATCCACCCGCCAATGCAAATATCAACACCGTCCACAAACGAGGAGACAAAGGCCTATCTGTACTCTTAGCCAACTGAACCTCTTTAAGCTGAGTCCTCCTTTTCGCCTTCTCTCCCTCCAACGCAGTTTCTATATCCGCCAGCTTCTTCTGCCAAACAACTGCTTGTTGCTGAGCATATTGCAACTCTTCCTGTATCTGAGAATAACTATAAAGAACAGGACCCGCACGAGAAATAACACTCTTATACCCTTCCAACTGCCTTTCTAA
>CAZKNI010000032.1:0-2534 GCA_964554055.1 uncultured Phycisphaerae bacterium
TGTTTATGAATTTGAGATGAAAGGGCATCGGTTCTATCTTGATTATTCGCCAAGAATGCAAGCTTTTCCGATATTTTTAATTCTGTAAGGAAATTCCAAATAGCATCTATGACATTATTTATATCTATTTCTTTAGCAATCTCTTCATCGAATCCGATAGCTGATTGCATGTTTTTGAGAGGCTTAAGAATTTTTTTACGAGCATTGTTAAGCTCCGCAAGGATATCGGACAAAGCGAGATTTTCATATTCTATATCTTCAGCATCTTCCCTGCCACTCCAAAGAGGCTTATATCGCCATTGCTTGTGCCAGTCTTCGTTATCTATTCCGTGAGCTAAAACATAATTTTCGATTTTGTCAGCTAATGAGCTTTCCACATCAGCTAAGCCCGTTTTAATATATTTTATAATCCATCGTGAACTAAAATTGTCATTGATAGCTTGAAGTGCAGAGATGATAAGTTTTGCTAAAGGATGTTGGCTTATGGAACGACGAATATCTATAAAATACGGAATTCCGTATTTATCAAATGTATATTGAATCAATGAGCCATATACATCAAGTGAGCGTAAAATAACGGAAATATCGCGATAACGATAATTTTTATCGCGGACAAGCTCGACTATTTTGGCAGCTACAAATTCCAATTCGTTAAAGGGTGTTTCCGCTTCGATTATCTCTATATCATCACATTCATTCGTTTCCTGAATATACTCATTACTTTTTTCTTTCGAGCTGAAAATATGAGCAAATGGCTTGCACACATGCTTTTCGGTAAAAGCTAACTGCTTGCTTAATCGGAAACGACGACGCTCAGTATGCTTTAGGACAATAGGCCTGCCTATCGCAATTTTTTCCTTTTTTGCGATTTCGGTTAATCGCCCGTATGTTTGTTCCGTTAGCCAAAAGCAATTTCTCTCACTCAAAGATTGCTCTTTTCCGAGAGATTCATAATCGAGGCACAGAGAAATAAAACATTGTTTTGCTATTGTTGCAAGATTGAGTAATATTTTATATTCGATTCCCGTAAAACCGGAAAAGCCATCAACGAATAAAATAGCGTTTTTTAGCCAATTAGCTTGTTTGATTAATTGATGATATTCTGAAAAATATTTCGTAGGCTCAATTAAGCCAGCTGTTTCAGCTAAGTTATATTGTGTTATCAATATAATTATATCATTAAACTTGTCCAAAAAATCTTTGGGTATATTTTCTTTGGAGTTTTTGGATTCCGCGACGAGTGTTTCATATTTCCGTTTAAGTTCATCAAGTGTTAAACCTGCTGATGTTATTTCGTCTATTAATCTTATAGCTGTATCAGCGATATATGTGGGCTCACAGTTGTTCCAAAATTTTAATTCCCCTCGATTGCGAGCAGCTGTTATTATTTGACTCATTAAAACTCTGCGAGATGTATTTAATAAAAATTTACCGGAAAAAACGTTTGTTTCTTTCGCTATTAATTGGACGAGACGCCTAAAACTCAAAACTTTTGCACGTGTAAATCCTTTATTGAGTCCCCGCCAAGAAGCTAATGTTCGTTCCATTTGATAAGCAGCTTGTTCCGGAACAATCAGAATAATAGAGTCGCCTTCGAGCGGACTTGCTCGAAGGCGACGCGATATCAAATCAAGACACAAAGATGTCTTGCCGCTACCTGCTCTGCCTAAGATAAATTTTATCTCAGCCACCGTAAACTTCCATCCATTCGGTATGGAAAACTCCTTCTTTATCGACACGTTGATATGTATGTGCACCGAAGAAATCGCGCAAACCTTGAATCATATTTGCAGGTAAACGCTCACTTCTGAGTGCATCGAAATAATCAAGAGAGGCATTAAACGCTTGAAGCGGAATGCCAATTTCTTTTCCTATATGTACAATATATCTGCATTTATCCTGTGCCGCATTGACAACATCGGCGAAATCGGGAGAGAACAACAAGTTTGGCAAATCAGGATTCTTAACAAACGCTTGTTTGATTTTATCAAGCAATTGGGCACGAATGATACAGCCGCCTTTCCATATTCTCGCCATTTCCGCCAAGTTAATATTATAATCATATTCATCGGAAGCTGTCTTTATCAATGCAAGTCCCTGAGCATAGCTTATTATTTTTGAAGCATATAAAGCATCATGCAACGCATCAACTAATTTGTCAACATTTTCCACCTTTGTTTTTTCCGGACCTTTGAGAATTTTTGATGCTTGTACACGCAGCTCTTTATACGAAGAAATCGTTCTCGCACAAACAGCAGCGTCTATTGTCGGAATAGGTACGCCGAGTTCGAGCCCCATTTGCGATGTCCATCTTCCTGTTCCCTTCTGCCCCGCTTTATCTAAAATCACATCGACAAGAGGCTTATTTGTATCAGGGTCGTTGTATGCGAGCACTTTTGCCGTTATTTCTATCAAATAACTTGATAATACGCCCTGATTCCATTTGTCGAAGATTTTTGCCATTTCATTGGCGCCTATGCCGGCATGCTGCATTAAGTTATAGCTTTCAGCTATTAATTCCATATCGCCATATT
>CAZKNI010000033.1:0-2553 GCA_964554055.1 uncultured Phycisphaerae bacterium
GGAATAGGCGTATTAATGCTGACAGCTTCAACATTTTCGTCTGACAATAAATCATCAAACGAATAATAAACAATAGCATTATCTTCATCAGCCGCTTGCTTCATTGCACACTCGTCCACATCATGCAACGCCACAATATCAAACAGACCCGAATTCCTCAGCTGAGCTCTTCGTATAGCTCCCATTTGAGCAACACCTATTACTCCTATATTCATTTTTCTGATGTTATCTATATTCTTCATCAATAAATCCTTCCCAAACTAATAAGGCAGCTTTCTCGATTCGATTATTTTGACCCAGTCGAAATCTTTAGGAACACACGGATATTTCGAATTTACCCATGGAAGCTTGCCAACCCCATAATCATTCACATCAAGCATTGTTCGCGATATATCACACCCGTTTATTGTAGCGAAACGCACACCCATCGAAACAGGGTCATACGCACAAGCTAATTCGAGACCCTCCCTACAATAATATATTCGACGTTGATCCATATAATATCGATCAATCAAATCAGCCTCCATAATCGAATCACTCGACAGCTCATCACATATTTCTATCACAAATCCGTTGCCAATTTGCATAAGCTCCATATCGTCAAATCGCCTTGCTACATCTTTATAATTAAAAATGTCTATACACAGCCAATCTCCATCACGACGGAGTTCAATCAAACCCGCTCCTTTAAGATTTTCTATTTGGCTTGCTACAATAGGCTTAAATATAATCCGTAAACCTGCATCGCTTATTATGATATTTCTATCCGCAATTTCAATATTATCGGGTTCGTTATGCTTACACAACATTAGCAACGAAAGTTTCATACTCGATATATCAGCCACATTTGCCGTGTATGGCAATGGCGCATAACATATCATAGCTGTACTTTGCTCCTGAAAAGCAAAGCCGTGCCCCTGATTACGTAACAAATCGTTAGCCCATCTGCCTTTCTCTCCCGCCTCATCTACATCTACATAAATAGATTTATCGTTGATGATATAACGTGCATATATCGTGCGGATATCTTCAACACCTTTCGGCTTCTCAGTCAACGCATATCGCAGGTGAAAAAATTCTGACTGAGCATTATTGCCAAAATATCCTAACGCAGTTCCCATAGCCCAGCGGTTCGTAAGATAACTCATCGTCGGATAATTACGCGGACGATGTACAAAATCTCCCTCACGAATAAACTTATACGAGCCGTCTTTCGGATTGATTTCTGTTCGTCCGGGATGCGATTCACCCTTTTCAACCGTTCCTCTGACAATTCGAGGATACTTCGAATGCTTAAGATAATCCACAAGCTCAACGTCCGGATGATAATCAACGCTTGCAACCCAAATTGAATTTATCTGATTCGACGGCAAATTGCGCTTATGATGCAAAATAGCTTGTTCCGTCTCATCGGAAAACAGATATCGCATCGGATTGACAAACACTTCGTCGCCTAAAATAAGCCACATCAACGTATTTATCATAGCAATATGTCCGACAGAATCGACCGTATACGCTCTGCTATATGGGCCAACCAAACCGGATGTCTCATTGTGCCAATGAAACACTATTTCGGAAAATATTCTCTCTTCACACGCTCTTGCCAACTCAACAGCTTCAGCATCTTTAACATAATTCACAATTTCAGCTATTCCCAGCAAGCTAACGGCGCTATATGTAGGCGAATTAAATTCATTCAAAAACCCCCGCCTCAAAAGCAACGAGCGAAGCTGACATAGATTAGCCAATCCCTCATCAATATATTTCTTCTTACCTAAAAGCTCGCCCCCGGCAAGCAAAACAAAGGCTTTCATACAAGGCATATTATCATTATATCCGTGAAACTGAAAATCTATCGTGCAAGAATGAGGCAAATTCTCCGCAACATAATCGCTCAATCGCTTACGGGCAACATCGGAAAGCCTATCATTATATTTATACAAAATCTGCAAACACGCAAAAGGCGTAAACGCACAAAAATAATGAACTTCTTTTTCCAAAATAGGCATAACAAATTCCCAATCGAGTTTATCTTCGCTATCCAAAAACGCTAAGCTATGCCAATAATTTTCGCGAAGTTTTCCCATTTTTCTGCCGGGATAAATCCAGTTTCCCTTTTCATCGAATCTGCTTCTTGCAATATCGCGATATACGCTAAACATCTTCGCCCGCCTCTTACGAATCTGCAATATCAGCGAGTGCATATCATCGGGCTCATCATCTTCCGAATAAGATTTCAGCATATATAATATCCGTTTACCGTCATCACACGTTTTAGTCCTCAATGCCTTAAATCCAAACTTTTCGTAGAGTCGAACAGCTGGAATATTATCCGCATCGACAGACAACTCGACTCGTTTAAGACCCAAGTCTCGCCTGCCCGTATCAAAAAGCTCGCGCATAAGCTTCCCCCCAAGCCCTCTGCCACGATAATCCTCATGCAATCCGATTCCGAACCCCCACGTCGTTTTCTGAGTCGGATGACGTCTCAAAAACGCATACCCGACAATCGTCCCCTCTTTCGAACGCAATATCATAATAAACTCATCGCCC
>CAZKNI010000034.1:0-3254 GCA_964554055.1 uncultured Phycisphaerae bacterium
TGCCGTTACCGAAATTTCGGATTGCAGAATCTTTTCTGCCCGGCGTTGCAATGATTTCCGGATAAATGTCTCTAAACAATATTTTTTCGTTTGTTGCATTTAATACTTCAAGCTCAGCTGTGTAAGGAATATCAGTCCGTACAATCACAAATTTCGCTATGTCGTTTTGGCCGGCGATTAATTTAATCTTTTTTTCATAAATTTTTGTACTCTGTCCTTTCGTAAATAATTTCAGTTTTAACGATAAAGGGCTTATCCCCTTGTTTGCAATAGATATTTGCCAAATATCGAATTTGCTAGTTTGCTTATATCTTAATTTTCCGAGACGCAAAGAGAGAAATTCGTTATTTTTTAGGTGCAGCTCGATAGGAACAAAATGTTCAGGCTCATGAAAAGAGCTTTTAATCGGCGCAAAACTATAATACTGTTGGATATTTCCAGCTTTACGTTCTCTACAAAGATTAATTCGCCATTTTGACCCGTTATCACCTATTCGAAAATTATATAGAGGAATAATTAGTTTTGCAGTCCATTTATCAGCATATTCCTTAACTTGTGCATGCCAGTTACCGTTCCAGCGAAATTCTTTTATCATCTTTGACTTTTCACAAAAGGCATCTGCTATTCCGCCACCTGCTCCTACAATAAAGTGATAATAAGTATCTCTGTCCGCATTGCTATCTACAAAAACTTCAACACAATCATCGCTCCAGACAGCTTCGTCTCGTCCGATATGTGTTTTACGTAGCTGATTCATCTTGTCTTCGAAACAATCAAAAATGATTATAAGCTTCTCATCATCGACGTAAACGCTCACGAACGTTTTTTGCGTATTTTCAGCTGTTCCCATGACTTGCAAAGGCTGATTTTCCAATATTGGAATTTCCGCTGAATAGGCAAAATTGCTCAGCAATGTGAGTATCAAGAGAAATACGAATTTATGCATAAAAATCTCCATTTAGTTAAATAGCTTGCAACCTGGCGGAGGCGTTGTCATAACTAATAATATTCCTCTCTGCCAATCATCTTTCATGTCCGCTTCTACATAAGCATATCGATTGTCTTTCCAAAAACGATATTGACCGTTTGATAATTCATCTTCATTCAATATCACTTTCTCGACCTTTACGTTCTTATCTATACGTAAGCAAAGTGATGCTGCCATTGGCATTTGTTCGACATTTGGAGTTCTCTCATGTGTCTCTTTTATTGTTCTATCACAGTCGTTCCATAAAAATGCTTCCGCTTCGAGAATGCCTGCATCTCGACAAATTTGCATTGCCTTTTCTGCGTTCCATTCCGCTAAAAGTTGTTTTATTGTTTTAGCTGTTTGTCTGTTTTGTTCGTCGTCATATACTCGTGAAATCAATCCTATTCGAACGGTTGCGTGATGATAGGGGGCGATACCGCTTAAAATATCATTGCTATGTTTCCATAACTTAACACGATTCGACCTTCGTTCGGATGCAGTTTTACCTGCCGACTTTACGAGAAAGCTGCTTATGCCGGGAGATGTTATTATTCGATTCGGATATCCCCTATAACATTCATATTCCCATCTTTCATTGCCTATACGCAAAAATTCCCGTGCCCGAATAAATCCCGAAGCAATCGTTCCTATTTCCATAACCGTTGAGAGTGTATGAAAGCGATTATAACAATAGCTGCCTATTGTTGCATTTAGCTCGAAACTTGGAAAACTGTGATATTCATAACCCGGAATACGAGGAAGAATGCGCTCAATGTCTTCTTCGCCAAGGTCTTGCGGAAAGCCTGCTTGTTCTGCCGCAACGTTAATTCTGTCAATAACTTTCCTGCTATAACATCTTTCATATTGCGACGAATATGCAACTCCCGTACTTTCCCAGACTCTATGATATCCGCTCGCAAGTTCGTCTTGAGACAATCCGTGCAACGAAGCTAATGCGTCGGGCTTGATTTTTTCGAGGAGTTTCCATACTGCTTGCGATTCCGGTTGAGAAGGAGTTGAGCCGTCAAAGTTATAATCGCAAAATAGATTAACGCCATTACGATTACGAAGATTACCCTTGCCTGCGTATTCGTCAACGTTGACGACAGGAACGATATAAACAATTTGTTTTGTGAGCGTGTTTTTGCCTTCATCTGAATTAATAAGCCAATCGATGAGTTTCAATAAAACAGCGGCGCCATTTCGCTCGTGTCCGTGTTCGACAGCTACAAAAATGATTACTTGTTTATCCGCATCTGAAATCGAGAAATCGCTAAGCCTAACGGAAATAATTTTTCTGCCGTCAACAGATTTGCCTATACACTCACACCGTAAAAATTTCGTATGCTTGCGTTCGAGTGTTTCCACCGTTTTATATATTTGATGTAATGTAGGCCAATTTCCCGAAATATACATGCGCGAACATTCATTCATATAAGCTATTATCCTTGTGCAATTCAATTTTCTCTATTGCTTTTCAATCTTCAGGCCAATAGCTGCAGTTATCGAATACTCTACGACGATTACTTGCATAAATTGATACTCCGCCGGTTTCCCACATGCTCTTTATTCCCGAAATAACTTTTGAATGTCCGTCCCCCAATAATGTAATCGCTTGTCCCCCGTGAGCAAGACCGTGATATCCGAATGTGCTGCATATCCCCGCCCACCAGGCGTTTTTGGTCGGCCAACTTAAATATATACATTGACATTGCACAAGAACTGTTCTGCTATCATTCCAATATTCGCGAGAAAGTAATTGTGCGCTGCCCCAATCGCTTTCCATTACGTTCGCATTAGCGATATATGTGCAATACGGATATTTTCTGCCATCATTCCAACTTCCTCTCCGCCACGATATATAATCGGACAGTCCCTTATATGGAGATTTTGGACATTGCAGAATTCCCGTATTATTTGCCAATACTCCCGCTCTTATTAACGATGCCGCCCATCTCGGCGGACGAATATCAGGGTTGGAATCTTTCCAATCATGCGGATATTTCCCATTATATTCGCTCTGATACATCAGCATAGCTACACCTATCTGACGGCTATGAGTCAGACAGACCATATTACTTGCTTGAGCTCGTGCAGATGCCAATGCAGGCAGCAATATTGCTACAAGCACAGCTATTATTGCAACAACAACTAAAAGCTCGATTAACGTAAACGCTGTTAAACCCTGACATGAAACGAATAATCTCCGCTTTTGACGGTATGCTAATAACATATCATATTATCCTTTCCATCTAATTATATATTCCGACGTCGGTTTAATTTG
>CAZKNI010000035.1:0-2901 GCA_964554055.1 uncultured Phycisphaerae bacterium
TTTTGAGTTTATTCGCGGGGAAAGGCTCTCGATATCGCAGAATTTCTCGTCGCGAGCAAGAACGGGCTGTGCCCGCGAGATGTACAAGCACGAAATAGCTTAAGCTTATTTTGGCGGCACTGCTTGCAAATCAGCGACAGCGAAAATGCTTATTTGTTGAAATTATTAAAAATAGGCTTGTGGCTGACGAAGCTTCGTCAGCTACAAGCCTATCAGCTCTTGAATTCACTCACATTTCTTGCAGAAAAAGGCGAAAAGAAATTGCCAAGCCCTAAAACTTCAAGTATTAAGCGCTTGCCCCAAAATGCAGCGTTATCCGGTTTTAGGACTTGACATGCAATTGCGGATTTACTCTTTTTCGGCATCTCGTTTTTTGAGAAAAGGAATTGTTCCGCTCTTAAAAAATAAGTAAGCTTTATGCTTAATTTTGTTTGAAATTCAAATGCTTGTCGGTTACACTTTGTCACATAAAAGTCTTTCCCCTTGGGCGCGTCGCCCTCGTAACCCTTTGTAAATTCGACAGTTAACGAATTTGCTTTAAAATGTCCCAGTTTTTTGTATGAAATACGGGCTAACGATTATTATCTTACACGCAAGCTAGCCAAATCGTCATCTGCGATTCTCCGCGATTAGCCCATGCGTAATACGGAATAGCAGTTATATTAGCTAATTTCGTCGGAATCTCACAGCTTTTATAATCCGATACGGAATAATATAAAGCGTCGATTGGCTTAAATGCTTTTCCTCGCAACTTAATTGCTGTTATTTCGGATTCGCATATTTTAATTTTAGCGATATTCGCACGCTCAACAAGTTCCGGCAATTCGTGTGAGTCGACAGCTAATAGATGTACCGAATCGAAGTCGGAATTGTCCACACTTTCGAGGCAATAAATTAAAGGCCCCCGAGTTATAGCTAAACGATGATAATCATTTATCACATGCGGGTGAGCAGCTATAAATTTTATAGGCATAGGCATCGTCAATTCTATTATATCTCCGTCCGACCAGAAACGTTTGATTTCTATATATCCGTTCTCTTTGTCAACTGATAATTCGCTATTATTTACGCTAGCACAAAAGCTCTCCGCCCAATCGGGAATGCGTAAATAGATTGAAAAATCATTGGAACTTTGCGGTGTAACAGCGATTTTGATTCTTCCGTCAAACGGATAATTCGTATCAAGAGTAAGCTTGCATTGTTTTGCCTCGACAGTGTAGCTGTCATAAATGTGTATTCGGATATTGCCCCTTTTGTCTGTCGAACATAAATAGCTCGTTAAAGACGCAATAATTCTCATTAGATTCGTCGGGCAGCAAGTTGTGTCGAACCATTCTTTACGCTGATGCTCACCAAATGACGCTAACGGGTTAACATAGAAATATTTTGTGTAATCTAAAGACAATCCCGACAGCATTCCGTTATAAAGCGAACGTTCAAGCCAATCGGCAAATTTTCCATCCGCTGTAATTTGGAGATTTCGAAAGTTCCAGAAAATATTTCCGATAGCGGCGCACGTTTCCGCATACGAAAACAAGTTCGGCAACTCAAAGTTTAAGCCAATCATTTCGTGAACATATCGCGAACCTACGCCGCCTGTTATATAGATTTTTCTGTTGATTAGATTTTTCCACAAACGAAAAACCGCTTGCCCAATTTCGGTATCGCCTGTTTCCGCCCAAATGTCGCTTCCTGCGCAAGCCAAATATAAATTCCTGACAGCATGATGATATAATTCCGTTCGGTCTTTGAACTTGACGGTAATATCGCGAGACCATTTTGTTTTCCAGCTGGCATCGATATTGAGCCTGTCGAGTAAAAGCCAAGCAAATTCGAGATATTTTTTCTCTTTCGTCAAACGAAATAGCTCGACGAGCGCAAGTTCAATTTCCGGATGGCCCGAAGCCCATTGTTTCTTTGCGTTTGGCCCAAATTCGTTGTAAATTAGCTCGACAAACTTTAGCGCACAACTCAATAGCCGCTTATCGTTAAGTCCACGATAAGCAGCGATAGCAGCTTGTATTAAATGTCCTAAACAATAAAATTCGTGGGCATTAGGTTCGGTAAATCTTTCATTCGGTTCGGTAAAATACGTGTTTAGATATCCGTCTGTTTGCTGAGCGGAAATTATCGTTTCGACAGCTATTTCATATTGTGTTCGGATATTGTCGTTAGGTTGATACGAAAGGGTATAAGCGGCAGCTTCAAGCCATTTATAGATATCGGAGTCGCTAAACCAAGGACCTTTACGCTGGCATTGTTTTTGGCCTGATATTCTTCGAAAGTTGTCCAAAATTCCCTTTTGTTCGAATAGCTCAAATAATTTGGGAATGCTGCGAGAAATATTAGCTCTTTGATATTTTCCCCAGAAACTGTTTTCGCTAAAGGTGATATTATTCAATGCAAGCGGAATTAATTTTGCATTACAGCTGTTCGATGTGTCGAGTATTATATTGTTTATAACGTTATTCCTTATGCTGTCTTTTAGCATTTTTACTTATTTTTTATTTTGACTTTTTGGGATTTTATTGACAAGATGAAAAAGTCGTAAAAATTGTGGACAATTCCGACTTTCGAAAGGGTAAATTATGAAATATATATTAATCAAAGATAGATATCTCCCCCGCTCGTCAAACGGGGGAATGTTCGTTTCTCCGGGCTATGGCAGGCATCCCGGCAGAAAAATATCGAGCTTCGAAATAATTTTTATTCGCAAAGGTCAGATGATAATGCAAGAAGATGACAACGTCTTTACGCTTAACGAAAATGATGCACTTGTATTGATTGCTAATAAACATCACAAAGGAATAAGCGAATACGATAAGTTTACGAGCTTCTATTGGATACATTTTTTTCTTGAAAGCGGAAAATATCATATCGCCGATTCGCCTAGCGACAAAG
>CAZKNI010000036.1:0-4011 GCA_964554055.1 uncultured Phycisphaerae bacterium
TTGTCGAAGCTACAGAGCTAAATTGTGTCGTCGATGCTAAATCATTTACTTTTTTTTTTGATTGTGAAGCAAAGTCGCCTCGTGCCGATTTATTTTCCGCTTCGTCAATGTCAATTAAATTAGCAATAGAGCTTAACGTAACAACAGCAGCATCTATAAGAATACGAGATTGCTCGGAGGCTTTTATAGCTCTTGCGAGTTCTTGAACAATTGTCAAACCGTAAGCCCACTTAATAGGAGGAAAATGTCTCGCTTGCTGGGCGATTTTGTCGTATATATTTTCAGGAGATAATAATAGGTCAGGCTGCCCATCACAAGCAGACGCTATCATCAAATCTCTCATATACTCGCTTAGCGCAAAGCAAAAATCTCCGGGTGAGACACCGGATGAAAGAATATCGTCCGCTGATTTAATAGCGGAGGCGGCATCGGAAGCTATAATCGCATCGATAAGAGCGGAATATTGCTCGACATGAGGAACCGGAAGAAATTTGTCAGCTATTTCTTCTGTAAGTTTCTTTTCGCCTGTCGATAGCAATTGATCAAGCAGACTTAAAGCATCGCGCATAGAACCGTTGGCAAGACGAGCGATACGGTCGATAACGGAATCGTCAGCTTTTATTTTTTCCTGCTTTAATATCCGCTTTATATGTTCCGATATTTTAGATTTAGCAATAGGACGAAAATCAAATCGCTGACACCGTGATTGAATCGTTATCGGAACTTTATTCGGTTCAGTTGTAGCAAATATAAATTTTACATGTGCAGGCGGCTCTTCGAGTGTTTTAAGAAGCGCATTAAAAGCACTCGTTGAAATCATATGCACTTCATCTATTATATAAATTTTGAATCGGGCACGTGCAGGATGATAAATCGCATTAGAGCGTAATTGGCGAATGTCATCGACACTTGTATTACTTGCTCCGTCAATTTCTATTACATCAACATCTTCGCCTCGTGCTATATCGATGCAAATCTGACATTCGCAGCATGGCTCGGGAGTCGGACCCTTCTCGCAATTCAGAGCTTTAGCGAGTATTCTTGCACATGATGTTTTGCCAACGCCTCTCGTTCCCGTAAATAAATATGCATGAGCTACTCTGTCGGATTTAATAGCGTTTTTAAGAGTTGTTGCTATCGCTTCCTGCCCTATAAGCTCATCGAAATTTTTGCTGCGATATCTCCTTGCTAATACCGTATAGCTCATAAATTATTTTACTCCGCGAGCAATATTGTGTTTCCGACATATCATAACACAAAAAAAGCATAATCAAAAATCGAAAATTCTCAAACAAATATACAATGATTCTTCAGCTGACAATTCAATCTCGATTTTACAAAATCGGGCCCAGGTTGAGCTATGGCACCCGTCCGTATCCGGATGGGCTGCTTCCGTCAAGACCTGACCCATTGTCCGAATCAGACGCTGCATAGGACCTGGACCCGATTTTGTAAAACCGGTTATCTTTAGCTAAAACGCAGCCAAACTAAAATCTCAATATCTATAAAATTGTAAAATAGCAAGTCGCTATTTTATACTCAACACGGGACAAATATCAATTATTAATTTAAATAGAGAATATCTCCGCAATGCTACGATATGCAACTGTACTTGTCAAAATAGCAAATTTGTAATATATTATATGTTTGATGAGTATTTTAATTTCCACAAAGCAACAAAAAAGTTTCACCTTAATCGAGCTGTTAGCTGTAACCGCTATTATCGCTTTGCTCCTTGGCGTACTCATTCCTGCGTTAAATTCCGCTCGCAAATACGCATATCAGACAACATGCGCTTCAAAATTATCCGCTATAGGACAGGCAATGAATGAATATTGCAGCGAGTATGACAATTGGATTGTAGGCTCACCGAACACATCCGGCAACGGAGCAAATCCCGGCGGCTGGCGTAAACGTTTATATGACGGAAGCTATTATGTCTGGGACAAAACGAAAGATGCTTGGCCTGCTATTCATATTTTTGATTGGGCATCGCCTCTATTTGCTTTTATGAGTCCGTCAATGCCACAAAATCTCGAAGAAAGATACGATCAGAGCAAAAAATGGATATTCAGATGTCCCTCTAATAATTGGCGTGCAAAGCTCAATCACGCAAGCAGGATAAATATCGAAACGATTGTATCAAGCTATTCGACTTGTAGGTTTTTAACCTATATCCCAACAAGCAAGAAATCAGGTTGCTCACCCGGAAGCTTATTTTGGGCACACCCGTTTGTCCCTGACAGCTACATGCCCCGATTAAATGTTATATACGTTCCAGCTGTAAAAGTATTTTTGGCTGACGCCTGCAAAATTGACAGGGGCAATCCGTATAAAATCAGCAATGAAAATTACGGATATACGAGTTATGGCGCTTGGCTTGACGAAGATGACGTCGAAAACGACTCGCCGAGTTTGTCATATCGATTCAAACATGCGAAGCAAAATGCTTATCGTCATCGTGGCGGATTAAACATGCTCTTTTTTGACGGACACGTTGAATATCAGCCTGAAGGTTCGAGCGAAGACAACAACGGATTTGGCAGCGGAAGCAGACAGTTAAAATTTTGGTTTCCATCGGGCACCGACACCTCTAAGCTGCCAAGTGCTTCAAGTTTTTCCAATCCGCATCTGATAACGCCATAATGCCAGATATGTGAAACACGAATTACAATTTTTGTATCGTTAATCCGCCATCGACATTAATTACAGCTGATGGCGAAAATGAAAGCAAATCGCGTGCGATTGCTTCGACAGCGTTTGCGACATCAGCAGGCTTGCCCCATCGACGCATCGGAACAAGACCCGCATTTATTAACTCGTCATATTTGTCTTTTACGCCAGATGTCATATCTGTTTCGGTTATTCCCGGACGAAGCTCGAATACCGGAATGCCATATTCCGCCAATCGCAAAGCAAAGCCCTTAACAGCCATCGACAATCCCGCTTTGCTTATACAATATTCAAGACGATTGAGCGAAACCAATTCTGCTGATACGCTGCTTACAAAAATTATCTTCGGCTTATATTCATTAAATTTACATGCCATTTGCAATTCTATCATTAAATTAGATATCGATTGCGTCAAGAAAACAGGGGCTTTGAGATTAACAGCTATCAACCTGTCAAAACTCTCTTGTGTCATATCAAGAACATCACAACGTTGAGATGGCGCTATACCCGCATTGTTTACAAGTATATCTATTCTGCCTATTTGTTTCACTCGATTTACGATATTCATTCTGCCTTCATCGGTCGCTATATCCGCTTTAATTAGTTCAGCAGAATGAGAATCGCCTTTGATTCTAGTCAAAAGCTCGTTAGCTTGCTCATCTGAGCTACGATAATTTATTATAACATGACAATCGAGTTTAACGAGACGTTCTACGATAGCTCTGCCTATGCCTCTCGAGCCACCTGTCACAAGTGCTACTTTTTGTGCCATTTTAACAATGCCCCATTTTTCACATTTTTTACATTTTCACATTTTTCACATTTTTTGATTTTAAACTGTTTTTCCTGAAAACACATCACTCTATAAGCCAAGCCAAAATTTAACGAATCCTCTACTTGCATAATCGTAAAACTATTGTAATAATTCATACTGGCTGATACAAAACTAATTCGAGGAGAAATTAAATATGGCAAATTTACAATTAGCAAAAGAGCTTGAAGAATCGAAACTTGTTGCAATTATCCGAGCAAACAACGCTGACGGCTTAATTGAAGTTGCAAAGGCATTAAGGGCGGGCGGAGTTAAATTTATTGAAGTTACGATGACAACGCCCGGCGCACTCGAAATTTTAAAACAAGCTAACACTATTTTGTCTGATTGCCATTTGGGAGCAGGCTCGGTAATCGATGCCCCGACAGCACGTCTGGCAATATTAGCGGGAGCGAAATATATCGTTTCCCCGACTCTTGATATTCCAACAATAGAAATGTGCAAGCAATACGGCGTATCAGCTATTCCCGGAACTTTCACCCCGACCGAGATGCTAAAAGCTACTC
>CAZKNI010000037.1:0-5099 GCA_964554055.1 uncultured Phycisphaerae bacterium
AAATATGTGCCAATAAAACAATCGATTTGCCCAAAAGAAAGCGAATATATCAAGCTAAATATTACGCCAAAGCTATTTCCGCCCTTCACAAAGGCTAGCTGGTATGATGCTGATTTCCATATTCACGGTCCAAATCGAGATATGCCCAAAGTTCCGCCGATTGATTCGAAAGAAATTCCTATCGAAATTGTTGCAGAAAATATTAATTTTGCCTGTCTGGTTGATGTAATGAGCAAACCTATTACATACGCAAACAATATGCATATAATCCAAGCTGGAGAATATAGAAACGGCGCATACGGACATTATTTGTTGTTAGACAGCTGTCAGCCAATCAACCTTGAGCGAGAACAATATCCGCCAACAAAGCCATTTCCTCTGCCATTCCATTTTTTTAGTCAAGCCAAGCATCTTAACGCAACAATTTTCTGCGCGCACCCGATAACCCGATGTGAATTTGATGATGTTAGCTCTTGGCCCGGCGGAGGATATGCAAGGGGAATATTTGCATTCATATCAGCAGGTTTGCTCGACGGGATAACATTAGCTGATGTCTCGACAGATATGAACGCTACAAAACAATTATGGTATCATCTGCTTAATTTAGGACTAAAAATATCAGCTATCGCAGGTAGCGACGTTTGTTTACGCTGTTCTAATTTTCCGCCAATCGGCACTTGGCGAACCTTACTTGAAAGCGAAAACGATATCGATTTCGACGATGTTTTGGCACAGGCTCGCAAAGGGAAAACGCTATTGTCCACCGGGCCTATCTTGAAAATAAATGTAAACGGGATAACTCCAAGCAATTATATTTCTAAAAGTTCAAAAAACATCCCGTTAACGCTTAAGATAAAATTGTATAGCCCTGACAATGTCGATATCGTCAGAATAATTATCGACGGGCAGATTTACGATGAAATTGATGTCTGCGATTGTTGTTGGGAATATAGCAAAAACATATCCGAACAAAGCATCGGAAGTTGGCTTGCGGTTGAGTGCGTGGGCTCTGCCAGTTGGCATTATCCCGCTGGATTGTGGGCACACACAAATCCTATATACCTTTCAGAAAATATCAACGAACAAGCATTGATAAACTCACTTACTTATTATGAAAAATTTATATCACAATTGGAACAATATCTTGCAATACGAGGAGTCAGCAAAGAAGAGCGCCAATTTATTTTATCGACCGGCATCAAAAAACTAAAAATGATATCTAATCGAAATCAATCAGCTTAGAATCAGCACATATTATAATGAATGTAGGATATAGCTGTCCCTTTTATTCCGGAGGCAGCAAAGAATTTACCTTTTCGGATAGCTGACGATAACCCGTAACAATATCTTTACAGACAAATTCAAGTTTACGCCTTAACGCTCTTCGCTCTTTCAAGATTCCCTTGGCAAGTTGACGCATACGCATCAATCTCTTGAATCTCAGCTGATTTTTACGATATTGTTCGATGACCTGAACAAGTGTATCGGTAAGCCTATCGAGGTCAAACGGCTTGACAAACATATCGCGAACGCCAAATCGCATCGCCTCGATAGCACAATCAAGTGAAGGATATCCGGTCATAAATATCATAGGACGTTGCGAGTCGCTATTCAACAATTCCGACAGCTTTAAGCCGTCCATATCGGGAAGCAAATAATCAACAATTATCACTTCCGCCCATTTGTCAGCATCAAGTTCCATAGCTTCGGTTGCATCGCTAGCTCTGCGCACCTGAGCGTTCAAGCTATACGTAAGATGCTCTTCCAAAAGCTCGGAAATTGTAATATCGTCTTCCACGACAAGAATTCTTGGCGGGTTTCCGGAAATGTTTTCTATTATCGGTGCTGTTTGTTCCATCATAGCCCATGTTTCCTTTTGCATCCGTGCAAATTAACCGTTAAGTTAAGTTCCGAATTTCAATTTACAATTTATAAGAAAAATATTTTATTTCATATCAATAACGTTCTTTAACGCCTTTTTTATTTTTATTCGGCTAATATCGACTTTACATTAATATTATTATAATTTTTTTATATCATCTTCGAATTCGAATTTTTACTTTTTATATATCTTATTCAATATATCTTATTCATTTTTCACACTTTTCGCGGGAAGCTTGACAAATACCGTTGTTCCTTGATTAAGCTTGCTTTCAATCCAAAGCAATCCGTTATTGGATTGAATATATCTGTATGCTCGTGATAATCCGAGACCTTGTTTTCTGCCAGCTTGTCTTGCGGAGAAAAACGGCTCAATCGCCCTATTAAGCACATCAGGCGGCATTCCGGGTCCGTTATCTTTAATCCTGATAAAAACATTTTCGCCCTCATCGTCCAGCGTAACGGAAATGTGAATTCTTAAATTATCTTTATCGGAAGCTTCAAGGGCATTATTCAAAATTTCGCGTATTACAAACGAAAGCTGCTGACGATCGCAAAATACGCTATTTACTCCGTCCGATATATCAATCTGTATCTGCTCCGGATTCAAATGATGACTCTTGGCAAAACTGTCTCTAAGATTATGCAAAAAACTCTTAGGTTCTATTATTTCGGGTTGAGGTCTAACAGGACGTGCAAAATCCATAAGACTTGTGATAATATCGGACGCACGAGAGGCTTGTTCTATAATAATATTAAGAGCCTTTTGTTTCTGCTCATCCGTTTCATCTCCCGCAAGCAGCTGAGCACGTCCGCTAATAATAGCAAGAGGATTATTTAACTCATGTGCAGCTCCGGCAGCTAATTCGCCTAATCCCGCCAAATATTTTATTTCTACAAGTTTTTGTTCGAGTTCTTTCGTTCTGCGATTGATAGCTAATAACTCTTCCGAAAGAAACTCCGCTGATTCTATCGCAAGCGAATTAGCTAAAATGAGTCCGAGAATAACACAAAAAGCTTGAACTTCTTGCTTTTCCTGTTCGAGGCGATTTAAAACGTGCTCATTTGCAGCAAAAATAATTCCGCCTACAAGATTATTATTAGATTTTAGTCCGATAAGTTTTATATCGCTATCATGAAAATATCTCACAAAATAAGCTAATATCTCGCCCAAAGACTCCGGAGGCTCCGATATCAACTTTTCATCTTCAAGCTCAGCTTTGATACTCTCAACGTCAATGTACTCAAATAATCGAGTCTCAAGTTTTTCAGTATCCGCTAAGCCAGCTTCTATATATTTGCTTGTATCATTTTGACGATATACAACAGCTGTCGAAACATCCAATGCCCTTTTTGCAGTACGTGCCAACAGTTTAAGCATATCTCCGGAAGGCAGATTCGGACTAAGTTTTTTGTTTAGCTCATTGACAGCGTCAAAATATCTAGCCCGAATTTTAAGAATATTGTTAGCTTGCGATAATTCCCGATTAAGTCGTCCAAGCTCGCTATTTGCGTCTTGAAGTGCTTGCCTATACAAAGATTCGCTTGTAACGTCTTCCAAACCTAAAATAGAAGCACGTTCACCTATTACGCCACGCAACGAAGCAAGAATATCCTGATAATCATCAGAAGATATTCCCATTTCTCTACAAATCTCCGCTGCTTTGTCAGCAAAAATAAAATTACCGGAAAATCCTATCTGCTGTTCGCGAGCAATTAAATCGGCAAGATAAATTATCTGGGCTAAATCACGATATTTAATTGACTCCGGAAGATTATCAGCTTTGTGATGATGAAGCCAAACGGAATATATTATGGATTCGGGCAAATTCCAATATTCAGCTAAACGTTTTCCGAGTCCGCAATGATCTATTCCCAAAATACGCCGCTCGACGTCGGCAATACTCGAACGATTATTCTCCGCTATTTTTACAATCCGTGCAAAACTTTTGGGAAGAGCTGTATCTATTGCAACTTTTCCTATATCATGTAAAAGTCCGCAAACAAATAGCTCGCTTTCCTCGTATTGGCACACACCGGATAATTTCTCACCGATAAGCTGAGCTGAACAAGCAACAGCTAAGCTGTGCTTCCAAAATTCTATTCTGTCAAATGCGCTTTCATCGCTTGGCTTAACGCCAAATGTCTCAAATACTTTGACGGAAAGAACAGCATTTCGGACAGCTTCAAATCCGAGTAACAGAACAGCTTTTTCTACCGTATTAACAGGACTCCTAATGCCAAGATGCGCCTTCCGTGCCAACGAAAGAATTCTTGCCGTCAACGCTTGATCCGCTTCTATCAGAGATATCACTTCTTTTGTAGATATTCTCTCAGCGGTCGCAGATTGCAATAATTTCGTAGCAACAGCCGGCAACGTAGGAAGCGATTCAAGTTGACGAACAATTAGCTCTACGCGTTTGGAACGAAGCTGATTGCTTGATACATCATTTTGTCTTTGAGTTTGTCCCACTCCCAACAATAACCTCTCTTCTGTAAAATCTATCTATAAATTGTGTCCGTAATATTCAAAGATTAACAAGTTCCGCTATTCTCGAAATCAATTCGTCTATATCAAAAGGCTTTTTGATAAAATCATCGGCGCCTATGCGTTTAAGCTGTTCTATTTCGTCAGGCTCGACAACTCCCGAAACAAAAATGATTTTTATATGAGAAAAAGCGGGATTCTCCCGAATCGTTTTACAAACAACATTTCCATTGACGTCGGGAAGCATATAATCGAGCAAAATCAAATCGGGCTTGAAGGAATGAGTCAATATGCCGGCTTCATATCCGGTACCCGTCGATGCAACTTCGAATCGCCCGTCACGGATAAGAGCATCTTCGAGAATATCAACAATAGCTTCATCATCATCGACAATTAATATTTTTCTTTTATTTGACTCAAGTAAATCAATTGGAATGTTATTCTCTCGCATGAATTGTATTAGAGAATCGCGAGGAATGCGGCGAAACTTCGAACCCGGAACGCGAAAACCCTTGAGCCTTCCCGAATCGAAGCATCTTATTATTGTCTGCTGAGAGACTTGGCAAATTTCGGCAACTTCACCGGTTGTAAAAACCTGTTTTGTCGAATAATCCTTTTTCTCATTTTCCGCCATTTTATTTTTCCCGATTACCAAATTTTGATTTTTTATCAATCCAATATCATTTACAGCTACAATGCCTTTTATCTATTTTATCTAATTTACCTAAAA
>CAZKNI010000038.1:0-2532 GCA_964554055.1 uncultured Phycisphaerae bacterium
CCGAAGCCGATTTATCTATGATGTAAAGATTGTTTTCCTTGCCTGCAAATTTATAGGTGTTTTGTAAAATATCGAGCTGTTCCGCTAACGACAACATTTTAGTTACAGGCGGGACATCGTTAATATTTTTAGGAAGATTCAATATAGCGATTGGACGTGGCACACAGCATTGTGCCAGAATAAGCCACGGATTTGCTCCCAAGTACATATAGGGGTCTCTGAAAAACGGAGCTTTGCCTCTAAAACTGGTAAGAGAATCTTCTTCATTTCTATAATCTATAATTATTCCGCTTACTCTCTGGTCGATAGCGGCACTTGCAAGTCCTGCTGATGCAATTTTTCCTGAAATAGCTAATACGATAGGTTCGCCCTCAATTTGAAATTGATGTTCGATATGATCTATGATTCGAATCAAATCGGTAGCAATGACGCCCGAAAGACATCTGCCGGCATCGAGATATATTTGAGCTAACTTATAGATATCGTTATCGAATGAATCACTTGTGCGAATGGAAAAATAGCCACAAGCCAATCCGCTTGACGTTATTTCTTTGCAGAATTTTTCTGCTTCTTGCTCATCGATATATTCAAACACTTTTAATACAAATCCAGCTGGACTGTTTTGAGCGTTGCGAGGCAGAGAAGTCTTAAGAGGAATGTTTATTCCGGGTTCGGTTTCTATATTCCAAAGCTGACTGTTTTCTTGTACCTGTTGATTTTGTGTCTCGGACAAATTAGCCTTTGGCGGGCCATAAACAGTAGGCATTTCCAAACTTAAAGCGTCTTTGATATTAACTCGCATTTGGCCTTGCCAAAACCATAATTCGTTTGCATCGCCCTGTACGAAATGGGATTTTCCCTTTCCGGAAGCAATCAGCCTTTCTATTTCCCTTTTAATCTGATCAGACCCTTTGGCCATAACAGACCTCCCTGTAATAAAACAGGCGTTTTTATCGAATTTTGAACATCTATAACGATAAAAGTGTTATACTTTTCTGTATTTAGTCCTGGCAGCTTCCGTATTGTCATCGGTTTTATAGATTTCATAATCACCGAAAATATTGGGCGCTTCTTTTTGCATTATTTTCAAAATTGCTATTGCAAGTCTGCGAATTTCTATATCAGCTGCTTCATTAGCACGTAATTCGATAAAATTTCTAAGTGCACGGGCATTAGCCGTCACAAATATTTTTGTTTCGGTTGCATTCGGAAGAACAGAACGAGCTGCCTGACGTGCGAGCTTTCTTCGCATCGTTTTGTCCGGAAAATTCGCGTATGTTGCACTCAGCTTCTCGACAAGTTTTATATATGATTGTCGTGCCTGCTCAACGGTTTCGAGCCAAAGGCTATGTAATTGTTCGTCTTCTGCAATACAATCGGGTTCTACAAAATCCGTTTCTGTTTCATCAACATATCTTTGGGATAATTGGCTATAAGCGAAACCTATTCTATGACGAACGAGTTCATGAGTTAAGCTGCGCGAAACATTTGTTATGATAAAATTCCATACAGCATGTTCCAGAACCGAGCCGTGTCCAACTTCAAGAAGATGATGAATATATTCCTCGTTCGTTTTTCTGCCTCTGCCATACGAAAGATAGCAAAGCCGTCCTGCTATTTCGCATATTTGTTCAGCTGATATATCCGTATCGGTATTCCATGAAAAGTCATTGTCTTCGAAGAAACTTTTCAAACCCTCAGCGTTTATCGCTTGTTTCCCGATGAGATAAACTTTAGGCTCACGTAATATCTTCATACAGTAAAACTCCCTATTCATTTTATATACTCATGTTACATTCCGTTTGCAACTAAAATCATATTTTAAAAATATCAGCATATAATATGTAAATGTCATTTAAGTTCTTCAAAGAGCATATTTTTAAGCTCAATGATTTTAGAGTAAGCATCTACAAATGCAATTGTCCGAGCTTCCTTATCTCTGCGTAGCTTTATTTCGACGTTTCCTTCCGCTAATCCTTTCGGGCCTATTGTAACGCGTATAGGAATGCCGAGCAAATCGGCATCTTTAAACTTTACGCCGGGCCTAAGGTCACGGTCATCATAAAGCACTTCTAATCCGCAAGCGGTTAATTTTTCATAGAGTTCGTTAGCTGATTTTGTTACCTGTTCGTTTGATACGTTCAAAGCCAAGATTATTACCTGATAAGGTGCAATCGAAATAGGCCAAATTATTCCTGCATCATCGTGAGACGTTTCTATTACGCTCGCTAAAATTCGATTTATTCCTATACCGTAACAGCCCATAATCATATCGTGAGATTGCCCCTCAGCATCGAGAAATTTTGCGCCTAGTGCCGAAGAATATTTTGTGCCAAGTTTGAAGACATGCCCGACTTCTATTGCCCGTTGAAATTTAAGTGGCTTTCCGCAGCGCGGACACGGGTCGTTTTCGACGACATTTCGGATGTCAGCTATAATTTTATCGACAAGAGAAAAATCTCGTCCGGGAACAACGCCCGTTAGGTGATAATCCGTTTCATTTGCTCCCGTAACGCCGTCAGTTATCGTCAG
>CAZKNI010000039.1:0-4518 GCA_964554055.1 uncultured Phycisphaerae bacterium
ATCATCGAAAACGAGCGAACCGAACGGAGAGAACCGTCACTCAACATTCCCATCATACCCGATGCAAACTCATCAGCATACGGAAATATACCGTTCCTAACAAGCTTACCGGGCTCCTCATCATTATACGTAAACCTCTTAAACAACATCAGCTGCTCATCAAAAGGCAGCATTTGCAACGCTATACTTCCTATCCCGACAAGTACAAGAGACGTCGGAATACTGATAATTCCTGCTGCTATTCGGTCAGGCCAGCTATACGTAACGATATTCCCACGAATAAAATTATCCGTAAACGAGCGAAAAATAACCAAAATGATAAAAAACAACCCTGCCAACATACACGCATCTCCGTAATCCGGAATATGCGATAGCAAATACTCCTGAGACAGTCCTCCATAATAATTAACTGCAATAGCGCCGGACAATATTGTAAGAACCGCCATTATTACCGCACTAAATGTTCCCTGAATCGCTTGAAAAAAAGCAATTCCCGCAAAAAGCAGCAACGTTACAATTATAAAAACCACAACCGGTCCTCCAATTTATTTCTTCTGCGAATCCTTTGTTACACGAACGATTTCCTGAATACTCGTAATCCCTTCAACAACTTTTTCCAACGCTACTCGCTCCCACGGAACGAATTTACTCTGCTTGACTGCAATTTTTATCTTATTTCCATCGCCCGTCATTATTGCCTTACGCAAATTGTCATCTATTATCAACATCTCAAATATTCCTGTCCTTCCCAAATATCCCGTTCCTTGACACGTCGGACAAATTATAGGATTACCCTTCTTATCAACAAGCTGACTTGGCGGACGATAAAACGTCAACGTACTTTTGGACGAAAGATTAAGTTTACGCAACATATCCGGATTAGGCCTATATGCCTCCTTACACGCAGGACACAGCTTTCGGACAAGCCTTTGAAATGTAACCGCCAACAAAATTTCACCTGCTATCTCGGACGAATTTATCCATCTGACAATTCTGCTCAACGCCGATACAGCACTCGACGCCCTAAGTGTCGCAAATATCTTCTTATTCTTATCTGCTACGATTTGACCTATCATAACAGCTGTCTCAGGCTCAAAACACGGGTCAACTAAAATAACATCAGGCTCTCTTCGCGATACCGAACGCAAAAACTTATCAAAACTCGTATCCGAATTCTCCTGATAAATATTCTGAGTAATATTATCAAGCGTCATCAAAGGATGCTGTTCTACCGAATGAATATTCTGAGTAAACGCATCCATACTCCGCGCAACAGCATAAAGTGTCGTGCTCACTCCCGACTTTGGCATACCCGAAAATATCACAAGACCTTTAGGCTCGTTAATGATTTTTTGGAACTTTTCAAGTTGACTTTTCGTAAATCCTATATCATTTATCGTAAATTTTGCCTCTTCAGCACGAATATCTATTTTCAACGTCTCCCCTGCAGTGCTTCCCTGAGTTTCAATATCAAGCTCTACCTTCCTATCTACATTCACCTGTTGAGCTACCAAAGTAGCACTTTGCGGCAATCGGCGCTCTTCGACATTCATCTTCGCTATCGTCTTTATATATTCTATAACCGCTCTAGCTGTATGTTTCTCTATCTGAGTATATTCGCTAGCAACACCGTCTATCCGAAATATAACCCGATATATTTCACCTGCGGGCTTAATAATAATTTCGCCTGCCCTTCTCCATAACGCATCAAACAACAAATCCTGCACCAATTGATATATCTTCTGCTCTTCAAGTTCTTCCGGAATTGCAGGCTCCTGACCCATAGGCGTCGCCAATCTGACTTTTTCCGTAACCTCAAAACCGGATGTCTTTTCTCCTCGAATAGCTGCCATTATATTTTCAAATCGCAATATCTTATCTTCAGGCTCTACCAATGAATCACGATATATCGCATAAACCAATATCGTCCCGAAATTCAACAACAAAAAGAAAATTAAACCCAGAGCATACAGCGGAGTTACAATCCAAAGAAACCAGCCAAGAACAGACCCCGACAATAAAATCAGACCCCACATAAACTGATTCAAACTCATATTTTTTGAATCCCGAGAGCACCAAGATGCAGGCCAAGCCCAAAGAAAAACAAATATCAGCATCACTATTATTTTCGCCAACGAAAAAAATTGTCCCTCATCCGGAACTCCCGGAACTCCCTCAACTGACATTTGTGCCAATATTAACATATTCATCATAACATTCTCCGATTATTCTTCTTTATGCCAATATTCCGCCACGCGAAGTGCTGATTCCCTTCAGCCTCATCTTAAGCTCTTCCGGATTAGGAGCAGCTTCGTATGCAACTTCTACCTCTATCCATTCTTTCTCGACCATTTGACGAAGTGCTTCGGTAAAATCCTGCATCCCTTCGCCATAACAACCTTTGATAACATCAATTATCTCTGTTTCGCGATGTTCCTCAATCAATTTCTTGATTGACGGATTATTTATCATAATTTCAACTGCAGGAACTCTGTCAACTCCGTCAAGAATGCTCGGCAACAACTTTTGAGTAATTATGGCACGAAGATTGAACACTAATGATTGCCTAATCAAATTACGTTCTTCCGCAGAAAACATATCCAACAAACGCGTTATCGTCTGCGATGTCGTCGAGCTATGCACCGTCCCGAAAACCAAATGACCCGTCTCCGCTGCCTGCAATGCTGCTGTAAACGTTTCCTTATCACGCATCTCGCCTACCAAAACAACATCAGGGTCCTCTCGCATCAAATATTTCAATGCGTCATGAAAATTCATCACATCTATTCCTATTTCACGCTGATTAATAAACGCTTTCTTATCCTCGAACAAATATTCTATCGGATCCTCTATCGTAACAATATGACACGCACGCTGATTATTTATATGCTCTATCATTGCCGCTATCGTCGTACTCTTACCCGAACCGGTTATACCGGAAAGCAAAACAAGACCCTGATGATATTCCGCCAACTTACGTATCTGACCGGGAAGATGCAACTCTTCGAAGCTCGGTATATTTCGAGTAACACGACGGGCAGCTACAGATGTTTGGCCACGCTGACGAAAAACATTTACTCGAAATCTATCCATACCTTTAACAGCATACGCAAAATCGACTGCTCCTTCCTCCCAAAACTGTTTATGAAGACGTTCCGGCATAATAGCGAAAATCATCTGCTCTATCTGCTCGTTACTCAAAGGATCACTTGCTACCGTTTTAATCTGTCCACCTATCCGAATACGAGGCTTAGCTTCCGCTTTCAAATGCAAATCGGAACCGTCAAGTTTTATAACTGCTTTGAATAATGCTAAAATTTTACTTTCGCCTTTTGCGTCTCCGTTTTCCTGAGATTGATTTACCTTAATTTCTCCGTTTTCACTCATTTTCTAATTCTCCGTTCAACATTCTCACCGGTACGTTACACCTTGCAAGTAATTCCTTTGTTTCCTTTATCGTATATTTCTCATAATGAAAAATACTCGCAGCTAAAGCAGCGTCCGCTTTACCTTCAGTCAAAACTTCCAAAATATGTTCAGGCCTGCCTGCCCCACCGCTAGCTACAACGGGTATGCCGACAGCTTCGGAAACCGCACGTGTCATAGGCAAATCATATCCGTCCTGAGTACCGTCTGCGTCCATACTCGTCAAAACAATTTCGCCGGCGCCCAATTCTTCTACTTGCTTTGCCCAATCTACTGCTTCGAGACCGGTCGGTATCCTTCCGCCGTTTATATGCACTTCCCATTTTTCCTGACCGTCTTTATAGACTCGTTTCGGGTCGATATTAACGACGATACATTGACGACCGAACCGTTTTGACGATTGTCTGACCAATTCCGGATTTTTGACAGCTGCTGTATTTATCGACACTTTATCCGCACCTGCAGACAACAAGTTTCGTATATCTTCAAGCGTTCTTATTCCTCCGCCTACGGTAAGAGGCATAAACACCTGCTCCGCTGTCGCTCGAACGACATCCAATATAATATCTCGTCCTTCATGGCTTGCCGTTATATCGAGAAACACCAGTTCGTCCGCACCTTGTTCTTCATATCGGCGCGCAACTTCGACCGGGTCGCCCGCGTCTCGGAGATTGAGAAAGTTTACTCCTTTGACAACTCGGCCCTTATTTACATCCAGGCATGGTATTATCCGTTTGGCAAGCATTTCGGCATGCTCCTCGGTCAGTTGGCCAGTTACACAACACAAATAAGTAACACACAATCTTAACAAATAATCTAATGATTGTAAAGACTTGTAGCGATACAATTTATTTTAGACAAGCAACTTCTCTCTCAATATCCCCTCACTCCATCATTGCGAGTCCGCCAACTGGCGGAAAGCAATCGATTCTTTCAATCATCATCTTTCCTCACGCCGCGAAGTTTTGCGAAGCGAAACAAAGCGCAAAAACAGCCTGTGCCCGTGCCTGCGAAAGATGTTTCGTTACCTTCAAGCTTATTCGCGGGGAACAACTCTCGCCGTCGCTGCATCTCCCGACGCGAGCAAAAACA
>CAZKNI010000040.1:0-4696 GCA_964554055.1 uncultured Phycisphaerae bacterium
CGATGAAAGAAGCTAAAGATGCCGGTTTCGTGGCAATTGAGTTATGTCTGGCAACGTCAGGCGAGCTTACGTTTAATGCGAGTGAAAAGAAATGTAAAAAATTGCTGGAAGAATCTAAAAAAATCGGAATAAAAATCTGTAGCGTTGCAACCGGAGTATATTGGGGTGTCAATCCCGCCAGTCCGAAAAAGTCGGAGCGAGAAAAAGCATTGAAGTTTACAAAACAGGCATTACAAATCACAAAATGGCTTGGAACGAACGCATTTTTGTATGTTCCGGGTGTCGTTTCTTTAGGTTGGGATCCTAAAGCTGCCGTTTTGCCTTATGGCGATGTTTATGACAGAGCGTTGAGTCAATTGAAAGCAGCTGCTAAGACAGCTGAAAAACTTGGCGTGTATCTTTGCGTCGAAAACGTTTGGAATAAATTTCTTTATTCTCCTGTTGAGATGCGTGATTTTATCAAGAAGGCGAATAATAGATATGTAGGGCAATATTTCGACCCGGGTAACGTTGTGGAAATAGGATATCCCGATCACTGGATTCCCGTTTTGGGAAAATTGATAAAACGGGTGCACTGTAAAGATTATAAACGTAATCCCGGAGGATTTCCGGAAGGATTTGAAGTTCCGATAGGAAAAGGCGAAACAAATTGGCCTTTGATTCTCAAGCAGCTTCAGAAAATAAAATATAACGGACCTATAACAGCTGAGATTATCAGCTTTAATGAAGATGCCAAACGTGTAAAGAGAGTCAGCAGGGAAATGGATAATATCTTGAAGGCAATTAAACAGTAAACGAATTTTTTGTCGATTACGAAATCGATGTTTTACAATTACAAGGGCGAGTGCAAATTTTGCAATCGCCCTTTATGCTTGCAGATGCCACATAATAAGGGTCGCTGTATTGAAAATTATATGTGTGATAATAGGAATGTATATTGTTCCGTATCGCCAATATGCCCAGCCGAGTATGACTCCCAATAGCCAGAGTGCAGGGAGCTGATGATACATCGGAATATGAACAATCATAAAGCCTAACGAAGCGAGCGTAATTGAAAGGAGGAGAGAATGAGTTTTGTTAAGAATCCAATTTTGTAACAGTCCGCGAAAAAATAATTCTTCTGCAACGGGTGAGACAATAGCTGCCAATATTAAGCACATAATTTTCGGATATATTCCGATGGCTGAGCTGCTTAATAATCGAAAGGCAGGATGTTCCGTATTTATTGAAATTCCGAGAATATCGCGAACGAGATATATTCCGAAGCTAAACATTCCGACGTTTACAGCTGGAAATATCGCAAAATATAATAAAGTTGAAATTAAGATGATTTTGATAAAATTGTTGGCTTTGTTTGTAGCTTTGACGTTTTTATGTATTTCGATTTTTTTAATGTAAAGATAAATCATGAAGCTAAGGACTGTTGTTTTTGCTATCATATCCGCTAATATCTGTTGGGCGAGTTTATTGATTTCTTCGTTAGGTGTGAACCTAAGCTTAATCGAACTCATTGCTTGCAAGAGTAAACCTGCGATAAGGAGAAATGCGAATATAACAACCAATATGTGTTCGAGTTCTATTTTATTTTTTACGGGAAGCGATAATTTTGTAGATTCGGATTTCGTAATCCAATCATAGCCTATTATAAGCCAAATGATTATGCCGCTAATTGCAAGTAATTTCTGTATAAAATCCAGTTGTGCCATAACGTAAAGCTCCTACAAAAGATTTTGTAGCTAACACAGTCGTTTTGCAACAAATGTTTTCTTTTGTTTGAGTTTTTTTGTAAATTTGTCAGGAACGCGGATAAATTATGGCAATTTGACAGATGATTTTGAGCAGTCATGTTTTTGTGGCGTGCAACTCTTTGTTATATAGGGCTTTAGGTGTCGGCGGCATGGAATTGTTTTTGGTACGCTGTTTGCATATTAGTCAACAGGGGAAAGGGTATAAATATAATGTTTTAAAATCACGTTAAATTTGAGAAAGGAAGGTGATTGACATGAGTGATAAAGTATCGAATAAAATTATCGGAATAGATTTGGGTACGACAAATTCGGTTGTCGCCATTGTAGAAAACGGTGAACCTAAAGTGCTTGTGAATGCGCACGGTAGCAAGCTAACGCCTTCTATGGTCGGGTTTACCGACAAAGGTGAACGCCTTGTAGGAGAGTTAGCTAAGCGTCAAATGATTACAAATCCGCAGAATACGGTGTATTCGATTAAGCGTTTTATGGGAAGGCGCCATTCCGAAGTGGCGGAAGAAGAGAAAATGGTGCCCTATAAAGTTGTAGGCGGCCCGGATGAACTTGTTAAAGTAGAAGTTAGAGGAAAGACGTATACTCCGCCAGAGATTTCCGCAATGATTTTGCAGGAACTTAAACGGACAGCTGAGGATTATTTGGGTGAAAAGGTTGAGAAAGCTGTCATTACTGTTCCAGCGTATTTTAATGACTCTCAGCGTCAAGCGACGAAAGAAGCGGGTCAAATTGCGGGATTACAGGTCGAACGTATAATCAATGAGCCAACAGCAGCAGCTTTGGCGTACGGGTTTGAAAAGAAGAAGAATGAAAAAATAGCTGTCTTCGATTTCGGTGGCGGAACGTTTGATATATCGATATTGGATATAGGCGATAATGTGTTTGAAGTGCTTTCGACGAACGGAGATACTCACCTTGGTGGCGATAATCTCGATCAAGTGTTGATTGATTATATAGCTGACGAGTTTAAGAAGAAAGAAGGTATTGATTTGCGTAATGACCCGATGGCACTTCAACGTCTCAAAGAAGCAGCGGAAAAAGCAAAATGCGAACTCTCTCAGGTCTTAGAAACGACGATAAATCTTCCGTTTATAACAGCAGACCAAAATGGCCCGAAGCATTTACAGATGTCAATTACGCGGTCGAAGTTTGAACAGCTTGGAGAGCCTGTGTTTGAACGTTTGAAAGGGCCTTGCCATCGAGCATTGGAAGATGCAAAATTACAGCCGTCGGACATAGACGAAATCGTTTTGGTTGGCGGTTCAACTCGAATACCGAAAGTTCAGGAAATCGTAAAAGAGATTTTCGGAAAAGAGGCGAATAAGAGTATCAATCCCGATGAAGTTGTTGCTATCGGAGCAGCAATTCAAGGCTCGATACTTTCCGGGGAAAAGGAAGATATCGTATTGCTCGATGTAACACCTTTGTCGTTGGGTGTCGAAACTTTAGGCGGGGTGATGACGGTGTTGATTCCTCGCAATACGACAATCCCGACGAGTAAAAAAGAAATATTCTCGACAGCAGCAGATAATCAAACCGAAGTTGATATTCATGTGCTTCAAGGTGAAAGGCAATTTGCTCAGGATAACAGAACTCTCGGACGATTTCGACTGACAGGAATTCCGCCTGCACCGAGAGGAATTCCTCAGATAGAAGTTACTTTCGATATTGATGCAAATGGAATATTGAATGTTTCCGCTAAAGATTTGGCAACGGGAAAAGAGCAGAAAATCGAAATCAAAGGTTCGTCAGGTCTTACGGAAGAGGAAATTAAGCGCATGACGGAAGATGCTAAGCAGCACGAAGAGGAAGACCGTAAACGCAGAGAGTTAATTGATGTGCGTAATCAGGCGGATCATCTTGTCTATACGACTGAAAAAACTCTTAAAGAACACGGAGATAAGATTTCGCCTCAAGAACGAAGCAACGTGGAGTCAGCTATCAACTCGCTTAAAGAGGCGATGAAAGGCGACGACGCAACTGCGATTAAAAGAGCGATGGAAAACCTTATGAGTTCGTCGCAGGAGATAGGCAAGAAACTCTATGAGCAAGTTGCGGGTCAACAGTCAGCTGCCGGTGCGGGTTCGACGGTAGGCGAAGCTCAACAATCCGGCCAGCAGCAGGCAACACAGCAAGGACAAACAGCTGAGAGTAAAGGCGGCGATGACGTTATTGACGCTGAATATGAGGAAAAGTAATTAGCTGTTAATGCAGAACATTTGTCAAAAAGCTCAACAGCTTAGCTGTTGAGCTTTTTATATTGGGATGTACAAGCGTCTATTCGTGTGTTCCGTGCGAGGGTTTTGCGATTCGTTTCGCCCCTTCGGGACTCGCAATGACGCAGGCATAGCCTGTTTTTGCTCGCGATGAAAGACGCTGCGACGATGAAACTTGTTCTCCGCGCCCCTTGCGGGGTTCTCGCGCTGCGCTCGTTGCACTCGCTTCGCGGCGTGAGGAAGCATAAAGGATTGCGGATTTCGGCGCCGATTGTCCCGACGGGATGCCTTCGGTACGTCCCTTCGGGAATTACGAATTGCGGATTTGAAAGAATAGATTGCCGCGCTCCGCCTTCGGCTTCGCTCGCAATGACATTGCGCGGGAGCGAAAATTGCAAATTCAAATTTGTCGCGCGCTACGCTGCGAGTCGGCGATAATCAGCGTCGACGAAATCGCTCGTTTGATGCGATTATTGAGAATAGGCTTGTCGCTGACGATGCTTCGTCAGCGACAAGCCTATCAGCTCTTAAATGCTCTCGCGCAAATATGACAGCTTTTTTGTGTCTTTCGAAAACGATAATCTATTCGCAGGCATAGCCTGTTTTTGCTCGCGACGAAAGACGCTGAGACGATGAAAATTGCTTTTCCGCGAACAGGCTTAAAACAAAATGAATCACATTTCGCAGGCACAGCCTGTTTTTGCTCGCGATGAAAGATGC
>CAZKNI010000041.1:0-11727 GCA_964554055.1 uncultured Phycisphaerae bacterium
AAGGATGTATTCCTTCAATATCTTTTTTAGGGTCGATTGCAATCCGGGCTTGCCAAGTGTTAATCTGCTCGGGCAGAGGGGTTAATAAGATTATGCCCGTAACGGAATCGGATGTATTGATTTCGTTTATGACGTCTATCAGTTGTTGCTGATTTGTTTGTGGAGCGAGTTTGAAAAGCTGATGTTCAATTTCATGTTTTTCGGCTTGTTTCTGCTGGCTTTTGACGTAATATTGAGTTGCAGCATCGTCCCCTATCTGAATAGCTGCAATTTTGACTTTTATTCCTTTTTCTTTAAGCAGATTAATTTTTTTATGTATTTCTTCGGAAATTTTGTCTGCAATAGGTTTGCCTTTGAGAATATCTGCCATAGCTGATTCCTTAAAGTTATATTTAATTGTGTATCTATTTAAAATGTGTATTTAAACGTTTATTGTATTTATGATATTATGATTGTTGGGGTTTAGCTTCAAGGTCAGCAAGATAAGCTAAAGCGCGCTCGAGCTCACTCTTTAAATTCCTCAATCGAAGTAGCGATTTCACTCTTGTGAGCAGTTCCAATTTGTTTACGGGTTTCGTGAGAAAATCATCAGTTCCACTTTCAACGCCTCTTTCTATATCGCTTATCTCGTTGAGAGCTGTTACCATTATTATCGGAATGTCTCTGGTTGCAGGGTCTGATTTTAATTTTTTACAGACTTCAAAGCCACTCATCCCGGGCATCATTATATCAAGCAAAATCAGGTCGGGTTGATGTTGCTTAACGATGTCGAGAGCATGAATTCCATTTTCCGCTGTCATTGTTTTTACGGGTAATTCTTCCAAATATGCCTGAAGAAGCTCGACATTTTGGACATTATCATCGACAATCAGCACAGTTCCTTCTATTTTTTCATCCGAAGATTGTTCAGACATTATATTAAGCTCCTTGAATTGCACAGTTTTTTAAAGAATTTTATCCGATTATATATATTGGATATATACGCTATTTTAAGATTTAGACGATTGCGATTCCAGTATGAAATTAAAAAAGCGAAGACTTGTTTTTTGTTGTTTTTGAGTTATTGCGCGACTTCTCGTAATACATGTTCTTCAACGTAAATGGGAGCCTCTATCGCAACGCCAAGAGCGATAGCATCACTCGGGCGAGAGTCTATTTCAATTAAACGCCCGTCTTGTCGAATGACGAGTTTTGCGTAAAATGTATGTTCCCGTAAATCATTAATTATAATTTTTTCGAGTTGGCCGCCGAGTTGCTCTATTGTATTAGCTAATAATTCGTGCGTTAAGGGTCTTGGCGTTGTGATTCCCTTCAGTCTTCTATCGATAGCGAAAGCTTCAGCAATTCCAATAACGATAGGAAAACTTCTTTCGCCGTCACGCTCTTTCAGGACAATTATTTGTTGATCAATTGTTTCGGATATGATTATTTTTGCAAGATCAACTCTAACTTGCATTGTGTATTTCCTTATGTATGTAATTGCATATTTTTATTTCATTGTTCATATATTATTATATACTCTAATGCGAATTTGTTAATTGATTTTTATTGAAGGTTGCAATTATAGCTAATTTCTGTTAATCTTTGCTCAATTTAGGCAAATGCGATTTTCGGATTTTAGGAAAGGCGTATTATATTTTGATAAGATTATCAAAATTTGTTTAGGTCTTTTGTACATAACGTAAATTAACGAGTTTTATGCCAAAAAGGACAGATATACACAAAATTTTGATTATAGGCTCGGGTCCCATCATAATCGGCCAAGGGTGTGAGTTTGATTATTCCGGAACACAAGCATGTAAGGCATTACGCGAAGAAGGATATAAAATTGTTTTAATCAATTCCAATCCCGCTACGATTATGACAGATCCTGAATTTGCTGACAGAACATATATCGAGCCTGTAACAGCAGATGCTATTGAGCGTATTATGGAACGTGAGCAGAGCATCGGAGAGCCTATAGACGCTTTGCTTCCTACTCTTGGCGGACAAACAGGCTTGAATACAGCTGTCGAAGTTGCTGACAGAGGATTGCTCGAAAAATATAATGTTGAAATGATAGGTGCTTCCCGCGAGGTAATTCATAAAGCAGAAGATAGGAAATTGTTCAAGAAAGCGATGGAGTCGATAGGGCTTGAATTACCTAAGAGCGGATTAGCATATTCGATAGAAGACGCACGCAAAATTTTGGAGCAAGTAGGGCTGCCCTGTGTTATCCGCCCGAGCTTTACTCTTGGCGGCCACGGTGGCGGAATTGCACGAACCGAAGAGGAATTTGAGATATTAGCTGGTCGCGGACTTGAATATTCACGGATATCGGAAATTCTTGTTGAAGAATCGATTCTCGGCTGGAAGGAGTACGAGCTTGAGGTAATGCGAGACAAAAACGATAATGTTGTTATCGTTTGTAGCATAGAAAATTTTGACCCGATGGGCGTACATACGGGGGATAGCATTACGGTTGCCCCTGCACAGACATTAACGGATAAAGAATATCAGCGTATGCGTGATGCAGCGATAGCGATTATTCGCGAGATAGGCGTTGAAACGGGCGGCTCGAATATTCAGTTCGCAGTTGACCCGAAAACAGGGCGAATGGTTGTAATAGAAATGAATCCTCGTGTTTCGCGTAGCTCAGCGCTGGCGAGCAAAGCAACCGGTTTTCCGATAGCAAAAATAGCTGCAAAGTTAGCTGTCGGATATATGCTTGATGAAATTCCGAATGATATTACAAAAGAAACGCCGGCGTGCTTTGAGCCTACGATTGATTATTGTGTTGTGAAGATTCCGCGATGGACGTTTGAAAAATTCCCCGAAGCTGATGAGACACTCACGACTCAGATGAAAAGTGTGGGTGAAGCGATGAGTATCGGCAGGACATTTAAGGAGTCGCTACAAAAGGGTATTCGCTCAATGGAAATAAGGCGTTTCGGATTAGGACTTGACCGAAACGACAAATGGCTGGCGAGTAGGAAAAAATCTTTGGAAAAATCGAAGCCTGCCATCAAAGCTAAGCCCGATGATAGCGCCGATATTCGCGAGGAGTCTGCGAGTGAATTTCCCATTCCTGAGAATATTTTAAGAGATAAGCTTGAAAATCCTTGTCAGGGGCGTCTTTATTATATTCGGTACGCTTTTAAGATGGGCTGGACTGTCGAGCAGGTACATCAGCTGACACAAATAGATTCTTGGTTTTTGCAGAATATCAAAGAGCTTGTTACATTTGAGGACGAGCTGACAAAATACGAATCGATTGAGCGGGTTCCAACGGAAATTTTGCGTCAAGCGAAAAGTTACGGATATTCGGATGTTCAGCTAGCTAATATTTGGAATTCGTCGGAACAAGAAATTCGTCGTATTAGGAAGGACAAAGGGATAAAAGCAGTTTACAAACTTGTCGATACGTGTGCAGCTGAGTTTGAAGCATACACGCCTTATTATTATTCGACATATGAGAAGCCTTGTATTGTTGTTAATGAGTCGGGCGAGATTAAAAAATCCAATTGGCATGACAGTGAGGTTCGCAAATCCGATAAGAAACGGATTGTTATTCTTGGTGGCGGACCGAACCGAATAGGACAGGGTATAGAATTTGATTATTGTTGCGTACATGCAGCTTTTGCCGTTCAAGAAGAAGGCTATGAAGCTGTTATGGTAAACTCCAATCCGGAGACGGTTAGCACCGATTACGATACATCCGATTTGTTGTTTTTCGAGCCGTTGACTCTCGAAGATGTTCTCAATATTTGCGATAATGTCAAACCTTCAGGCGTTATCGTTCAGTTTGGCGGACAGACGCCGTTGAATATATCACGAGGGTTAGCTGATGCCGGAGTTCCCATAATCGGAACGAGTGTCGATTCGATATATCTTGCCGAAGATAGGGAAAGATTTCAAAAGTTGTTGGCAGAACTTAATCTGCGTCAGCCTCCTAACGGGACAGCTACAAATGTCAGTCAAGCGATTAAAGTTGCCAACGATATTGGATATCCGGTGCTTGTTCGTCCGGGTTTTGTCTTGGGCGGGCGAGGAATGGAAATTGTCTACGACGATAAGACTTTATCGAATTTTATTCGAGAGGCGCAAGAATATTCCGAAAGACCTTTAACTGAAAATCCGGTGTTAATTGATAAGTTTTTGGAGTTAGCAACCGAAGTTGATGTTGATGCTGTCGCAGACGGAGAAGATGTTGTTATCGCCGGCGTAATGGAACATATAGAAGAAGCTGGCGTGCATAGCGGTGATTCTGCTTGTGCGTTGCCTCCTTATTCGCTCTCTCATTTGCTTGTTGATCAAATAATTGATCAAGCTGTTGCCCTTGCTAAGCGTCTTGACGTTCGCGGACTGATGAATATTCAATTTGCAGTCAAGGATGATCAGATTTATGTCCTCGAAGTCAATCCTCGTGCATCTCGTACGGTTCCGTTCGTCAGCAAAGCGACGGGCATTCCTTGGGCGAAAGTAGCAGCTAAGATTATGCTCGGAAAAACCCTTAAAGAGCAAGGCATTACTCGCACGCCTTGGCCAAGACACTCGAGTGTGAAAGAATCGGTCTTTCCGTTTATCAAGTTTCCCGGCGTTGATGTTATATTAGGACCCGAGATGCGTTCAACAGGCGAAGTTATGGGAATTGATGATAGATTTTCGATTGCCTTTGCGAAAAGCCAAATGGCTTTATCGCTTCCTATTCCGACAGAGGGAAATGTTTTCTTGTCTCTTCGCGATTCGGATAAAGGATTGATTGGCCCTATTGCTCGGGATTTGGCTGATATGGGATTTAATATAATATGCACAAAGGGAACTTATAACGTATTGCAGTCGATGAAAGTTGCATGTCAGCTGATACCGAAAATTTCGGAGGGCAAGAGGCCTAATATTATTGATTTGATAGAAACGGGACAAATTGCAATGTTGATAAATACTCCGACGCGCAAAGGTCAAAATACGGATGAGGGGAAAATACGAGCAGCTGCTATTTTGCACGAGGTTCCGATTTATACGACAATTACCGGAGCGCGTGCTGTAACAATAGCAATAAAAGCGTTAAAAAATGTCGGCTGGTCCGTTAAGCCAATTCAAGAGTATCACAGAAATTTATAAATTGCTAGTTCATATTCCTTGTTTGTGAGTCGTTTCGGGTATAAAGGAATCGTTAAGTGGGGATGAAAATTTTCATTGCGGGTATAATTCAAGGCTCGGACAAAGGCAGGGGAATTTACAGCCAAGATTATCGCAAGCGTATAAAATCGGTTTTACAAACTCAGATTCCTCAAGCTGAAATTTTTTGTCCGTTCGAACATCATCCGAACAGTATTGATTATGATGACAATTTAGGTAAGCGAGTATTTTTCGAATTAATGGAAAAGGAAAGAAAAGCGGACATTCTGATAGCATTTCTCCCTCAGGCAAGTCTCGGAACAGCAATTGAGATTTGGCAGGCGTATCGTGCCGGCAAAATAATTTTTACGATTTCTCCTATGACGGAAAATTGGGTAATAAAATTTTTAGCGGATAAAAACTTTGTTTCATTAGATGAATTTGAAGATTTCGTTTCTTCGGGGCGCTTTTGGAATTTTGTAAAGTCTCATGGATAATATAAATCGAAAAATACACTTGTTAGAATTAACTTTTGACGAATTGGCTCGGAGCTTATTGGATATCGGCATAGAAAAATATCGCGCCAAACAAATATTTGATTGGATATATCACAAGCGAATAACAAATTTCGAGCAGATGAGCAATTTGAGTAAATCTCTTAGGTTGCGATTAGCTGACATATTTTATATCTTGCAGGCGCAAATATCAGCTCACAAGATAAGCCGAGACAAGACAGAAAAATTATTGCTACAATTTGAAGATAAGCTTTTAGCTGAGACTGTTCTTATTCCGTTTGGCTCCCGTTTAACAGCATGTCTTTCGACACAATCGGGTTGTCCCGTAGCATGTCAATTTTGCGCAACAGGTCAAGGTGAATATGCTGGCAACTTGTCAGCTGGCCAAATTGTCGAACAATTATTGCAACTGCAAATTCGAGCTGACATATATGGCAAGCGGATAAATCATATTGTTTTTATGGGAATGGGTGAACCTCTGTTGAATTATGAGAATACGTTAAAGGCTATAAAAATAATCAATTCACCCGAATCGTTTAATATTGGCGCACGAAAAATTACAATTTCGACCGTTGGCATTCCCGAAAAAATATTAGCATTAGCAAGAGAAAACATGCAATTTACTCTTGCTATTTCGCTGCATCATACGGAGCAAAATCAACGCGAAAAACTTATCCCGTTGGCAAAACGCTATTCGATAGAGCAAATAATATCATCAGCTCGGGAGTATTTCAATATTACAGGCAGGGAGATTACTCTTGAATATCTTTTGCTCGCGGACATCAATTGTAGCAGAAACGATGCACGCAGATTAGCAAACATCGCCAAACAGCTACGGGCAAATGTCAACCTTATTGCTTATAACAGAACATCTGACATGAAATTTGCTTCTCCTTCGAAAGCACACATTAATGATTTTATAAAATGGCTTAAAGATGCTAGCGTAAATGTTCATCTGCGAGCAAGCAAAGGAGCGGATATAGAAGCTGCTTGCGGGCAACTCAAGAACAATTATGTATAATAACAGATTATTAGTCGATGAGTTCCATGTCTTGTTTTGTATAGAGGCAGACCTGATTTCTTCCGTTTTCTTTTGCTTGATAGAGTGCTTGATCAGCTTCTTCCAAAACTTCTTTCCAATTTGCATGAAGCGACTCACATGTGCATGCTGTAGCTCCTATGCTTATCGTAACCGCTCCGTGTGAGCTTTTTTCGTGTGTAATATTCATATCGGCAACAGCTTGACACACTCGTCTCGCACTTGCGAGTGTTCCTTCTATTTGTTGAAGTGGCAAGAGAACAACGATTTCTTCGCCGCCATACCTGAATGCTTCGTCTCCTTCACGTAAATTATTCTTTATACATTGCGCTACAGCACGGAGCACCTGATCGCCCTCTTGATGGCCATAAGTGTCATTATATTGTTTGAAATGATCAACGTCACAGATATACAAGCCATAACTGTCTCCGTATCGCATAAATCTATAATGTGATTTTTTAATTTCTTCATAAAAGCTATACCTGTTTCCTATTTGCATTAGCGGATCAATTCTTACGAGCTCTTCCAATTTTTCGTTCAGGGATTTCAGCTGAGCATTTTTTGCCGCTAATTGATTTTCGAGATTAATTACCCTGAGTCCCGCTTTTATTCGAAGTTGAAGTTCCTGAGGATTAAAAGGCTTTCTCACATAATCATCTGCTCCCGCATTTAACCCTTCCAAAACGTCTTGTTGCTCATCTTTTGCCGTAAGCAAGATTATATAGACATATCTGCCGAAATTCGCCTCACGGATTTTTTTGCAAAGCTCAATTCCCGTTAAGCCCGGCATCATCCAATCGATGATAAGAAGCGAAGCAAATTCCTTTTGCATCAATTCCCACGCTTGTAATCCGTCTTCCGCTACCAAAAGAGGCCCGTTCCAAAAGCTCGAAAGCATCTTCAGCAGAAATTTGCGCGGGATAGCATCATCCTCAGCTATTAACATCTTAATCTCATCAACCATTCCGCTTACCCATATACCCTTTTAAATGAATTTACGTGAATAATTACAGTTAGACCGAAACCGTCTGCTTGACATACTGATTGACTTCTTCGACTTTTTCTTTTAGTTGCTCCCAAAGTTGTTTCGTTCCATCGAGTTGGCCTTCTTTTCCTGCTTTTTCAAGCTCAAGAGCAATAGCTGAGACTTGTTCCGCTCCGAGATTAGCAGAAGCACCTTTTAAGCTATGTGCCTGCTTCGCCAGCTCTTCGGCATTACCTTCCTCGATAATATTTGCGATTTGCTCTAATTGTTCCGAGGCAATATCCAAAAATTCAACGAGCATTTCATTAAGAAATTCCTGATCTCCCGCACATCTTTCTAATGCTGCTTGTAAATTAATGGGACACGATTCGGTTTGTGTTTGTTCATTCATTTCTTTCGTCCTTTCTTGTGATTTTCTATTTTTCCATTTCTTAAGAACATCGAATAAAACGTCTGTTTTTATCGGTTTTGTTATATAATCATCCATACCCGCTTGTAGGCATTTTTCTTTATCGCCTTGCATTGCATGAGCTGTCATCGCTATTATCGGAATATCAGCCCAAGGCTTTGCCGATTTCCTGATAACTTTTGTAGCTTCATAGCCGTCCATTTCAGGCATTTGAACATCCATTAAAATAATGTCATATTTTCGTTCTTCAAGTGCTTCAATTGCCTTTTTGCCGTTTTCTACAGCGTCAACTTGATAATTAGCCTTGTTTAATATTTTTAGTGCAAGTTTCCTGTTAATAGGATTATCTTCCGCAAGCAAAATTCTTATTTTGCTGTTATCTTCTTGTTGAGCTTGTGCCAATTTACGTTCTTTTTCTCTTTCAGCTTGAGCTTTCGCCCTTTTGACATCTTCGCTCTGATAAATATCGAGTATTGTGTTAAACAATTGCCTTTGCTTTACGGGTTTGAATAAATAAGCTTCACATCCAAGCTCTTTCATTCGTTTCGCATCGGAAGCACGTCCAATGGATGTTAAAATTATCACTTTGACATCCGAAATCAAATCGTCTCTTTTAATTTCTTTGAGAACATCTTCTCCGTCCATCTCGGGCATCCTCATATCCAATAGCACGAGATTATAAGGTTGATTATCGCGCTGGGCTCTGCGAAGTTCTTCAAGCCCTTCTTTTCCGCTTGAAACAGCTTGAACGTAAGAGAATTTATCGTCATGCGAGAGTATATTTGCTAACACTTTTCGATTTGTTTGATTATCATCGATAATAAGTGCCTTAAGACCCGTAATTTTTTCTGTACATTGGGGCCTCGTGTAATTCACCGGTGCCTCTCGTTTCTGTAAGACAGCTGTAAACCATAATGTGCTGCCTTTTCCCTCTTGGCTGTTTACCCCTATTTCTCCTCCCATCATTTCCGCTAATCGCCTGGAAATCGACAAACCTAATCCCGTTCCGCCAAATTTGCGTGTTGTCGAACCGTCAGCTTGTTCGAATTGTTCAAATATTTTACTTTGATGTTCGGGCGATATCCCGATTCCGGTATCTCTTACCTTAAATAATAGTTTGACCTTATCATCAGTTTCTTCTGCGGTCTCCACAGATATTTCTATTTCTCCCTTTTCCGTAAACTTGATAGCATTGCCTGCAAGATTAATAATTATCTGCCTAAGTCTAACATCATCTCCTATCAAATATCTCGGAACTTTAGGCCTGACCGAACAAATCAGCTCAAGTCCCTTATTTGATGCGCGAGGAGCAATAATGTCCGCTACCGATTCGATGAGCTTTTGTAAGTCAAAATCAGTCGGACTGAGCTCTAATTTGCCAGCTTCTATTTTCGATATATCCAGAATATCATTTATCAATTCGAGCAAATTATCAGCACTGTTTATTATCGTATCAACATAATCTTTCTGTTCATTATCCAAACTTGTATCTTTAAGCAGGTTTGCCATTCCTATAATGCCGTTCATAGGCGTTCTTATTTCATGCGACATATTCGCAAGGAATTCACTTTTCGCCTTGCTGGCTGCTAATGCTTCTTCACGTGCCCTGATAATATCCGTAATATCAACAAGATTCAGCAATGCACCTCGATATTCTCTGTTGCTTGTTATAGGCTGAATTCTTATCGTAAAATATTTGTCTGCTATTTTGCGGTTTGATACGAAAGGTTCATAATTGCCGGATTTGAATTTCTTCAATATTTCTTTCGCTCTTTCGATATTTTCAGGCGGATGAACATCCCAAATACGTTTACCGATTATTGATGAAGGCTTAATATTGAGCAAATTAGCTAAATACGGATTGATTTCGCGTATTATGTCGTTTTCATCGACCATTACGATGCCTTCTTCCATTCCTTCAATCATACTGCGAAGTTTAACCGCTTCTATTTCTGCTTGTGAGCGAGCATCGACAAGCTCGGTAATGTCGATAAACGATTCAATTCCTATTTCTTCTCCTAACTCGTTTGTTGTTCTGCTTGCATTTTTTAGAATTGTAAGAATTTTGCCTTCTTTATTTTTTATTCTACATTGTTTGCGATATATTTTTTCGTCCGAACTGTTTTCGTAAAGATTGCATCTTTGTTTGCATTCCGGACTTTCCAGAATATTACAATTTTTGCCTATTACTTCATTTGGAAGATATCCGGTAATTGCCACAAAAGCATCATTGACCGAAAGAATTTTTTTGCTTTTGTCAACGGTAAAAATAGCAGTAGCTGCTGTCTCTAAAATAGCATTTAGATAATTTTCTCGAACCTCTAATTGCTGTTTGGCGTGTTCCGTTTCTGTCATTGCATTGAGCAAAATTTGTTCGCTTTCGACTCGTTCTGTAATATCCCTGTCAATTCCTCTGTAGCCTGCAAGCTTGCCGTCGTGTATAATCGGAATGCCGTTCCTAAGTAAACAAGTTCGCGAGCCGTCCTTTCTAATGTGCCAGCTGACAATATCTGAAAAAGCCAATTTCGCTTGCATATATTGTCCGATTTCTTCTTGAAGCTGTTCTTTTTCTTGGGGGTCTGCAAAAGCAAATAAATCTTTCCCTATAATTTCTTCCGCAGAATATCCCAATGCCTCTTCATATTGTTCCGATACATAGGTGTATCTGCCTTCAGCGTCTGTTTCCCATATCATATCACCCATAGCAGCGATAATTTCGCTGAATCGTTTTTCGGACTCTTTAAGCCTTTCCTCCGTAACTTTCTGTTCGGTAATATCTCTGAAAATAGCTTGTATTTGTGTTTGTCCGCTAATAAAAACGCTACGTAGGTTGACTAGTGCAAGAAATTTCGTCCCGTCTGCTCTTCGATGCCATCTTTCGAAAGTTATTATTTGTTCGGATTTAGCCTTTAGAATATTCTCTTGAACTATTTTATCTTTTTGCTCTTTATCACCTTCAGGCAATATAGCTATATTCTGCGGACAGTTTCCGATAAGCCAGCTTCTATCACATCTAAACAATCTGCAAGCTGACTCATTAACGTCGAGAATTGTTCCGTTTTCATCAACAATCCAAATAGCTTCAGGGGATTTATGAAATATATTCCGATAATTTTGTGCTGATGCAATAAGATAATTGCGGAATTTTTCCGTGTGACGAAGCGCAAGAAGCAAAAAAATCACAGAAATAATAGAAATTGTACTTATTGCTATTAGAAGATTATTATTTGTTATTAGCTCAGAAATATTAAGCCATAGCACTAAACTGCATGTAGCTATAAATATTAATAAAAATATTAATGTTGATGCTTTTTCGGTATCTTTATTGCTTATACGCACACTGATTTTCCTTTTAAATATTCCTATTTACAAATTCTAACGGTTATCACTATATTCGGTAAAAAGTAAGGACAGGTTAAGTTAATTGACGGTAAATTAAGGTGCAATGTCAATTGTAAAAAGTAAAAAGGCGTTGCTATGCAACGCCTTTTGTCTGGATGCTATTTTACGATTATCTGCTATCTACATTCCGTTAGCTTTGGGGGTAAATTCTTTCCATGCAAGGCCAGCGTTTAGCTTGATGTCTTTGTAAACATATTTGCCGAGTAGCTTATTTCGTGCATTATAGGCAAATATTCCTATCGGAATAAGCCATTGCTGGTCTATGTGAACGACAAGATGT
>CAZKNI010000042.1:0-3718 GCA_964554055.1 uncultured Phycisphaerae bacterium
GACATCTTGTTAATGTCAGGGTCTTTTTCAAATTCCGAAAAGTCAGCGTGGGGCATACGTTTTTTTAACTCCTCCAGGCCCTTTTCGGTAATCTTGCCGTCATTGACAAATTCGGCATTGTTTAATATGTTGTCCGGAAACAGCTCGCCTCGCGGAATCTGGATACCAAAAGCTTTCTCCAAACGAAAAACGATGTCAAGAAAGTCTATACTCTCAGCTCCGAGATCGCCTGTTAAAGTAGCGTCTTCGGTTACTTCATCGTCATCAACACCAAGAGCGTCAACAAGAGTTTCCTTCACCTTTTCAAAAATTTCCTCTCGTGTTTGTGTCATGCTATTTGCCTCCACTTTGCTTTTTAAATTATTATAACTTAAAGTTTGCTAATTTCAAATGTTTGTTAGTGTTTCCTCACTTGCTAATAACTTTAGCTGAGAACGAAAATGTTCTATTAACTTTTCATCTTGCTGTTTCCAATTAGGAAACCTCTCAGCAATGTTAAAATGTTCAAGTATCAAACGTGCCTTTGCAACTGTTTGTCCGTCGACAGTACATTGCGTCTTAAAACTGCTAATTTTGTCTTCTATCTTAATGGCAGTCGCCGAGATTTCGATTTTATCGCCCGGACTTACAAAGCTGCCATAGCTTACGTTCTTAGCTTCCGTTAACAAGATTACGCTGTTTGCAAATTTCTGAGTCAGCCTAACTAGCCAAGCAGCAGTCTCTGTCATAGCTTGCACCATTAACACTCCCGGTAGGACGGGAAATGTCGGAAAATGGTCAGCTAAATATTCCTCCGCAAGAGAAAGCGATTTAGTTGCAACAGCTGACTCTCCCGGGATAACTTTAATCAATTTGTCAATTAAAACAAATTTCACTTTAACTATTAACCTGACAGTATTATAACATATACGTCTATGGCATAGGAAAATATTAATATTTATCTTAATCGGATTAAAATTTCAAGATAAAATCCAAAAGAGAAAGAATTTTTCTTGTCTTGATAGGCCTAAATTGGTTATTATTTTTGTTTTGTAGCATCGGCCGGGTGGCGGAATTGGTAGACGCTGGGGACTTAAAATCCCCTGACCGAAAGGTCGTACGGGTTCGAGTCCCGTCCCGGCCAATTCGATGGGTTTTCCGTAATATTATGAGCAAAACAAGTTTGGACAATGCAGAGTTTCCTCTCGTTGGCAGAGATAATGTCAATAGGTATAATCGCCAATTAATATTAAGTTTATTCAAAGATGGCAAGACTCTTGCACGTAGGGATATCGTTGCTCTTACCGGTATGCGCCAGGGGACAATGCAAGTACATGTCGAATCGCTATTGAAAGAGGGTATTTTAATCGAAAAAGGTAGGAGAGCATCAAAAGCAGGCAGAAAGCCTGTGTTGTTGCAGGTTAATCCGAAAAGGCATTACATTGTCGGAGTGTATCTTAAGCCCGACCGTATAGATTTCGCAGTTGCCGATTTGTTCGGGAATATACAGAGATATCACACGGAAATTCCAACAGTAGCTAATGACCGGACGCATTTGCTGTTAGCGTTCGGCAGGGGGCTTGCTCAATTGTCGGATAATCAAATAAGAGCCAAAAAGCTATTGGGAATAGCGATAGGATTGCCCGGGCGTGTAGATACGGAAGCTAAAGTGTTGATTGATACTCATTTTGATTCATGGTGGCGTGATTTGTCTTTCGGCAGGTATATTCGCAGTCAATTCGGTTGTAATTGTTGGGTGGAAAATGATATTAGGCTTGCGACTCTAGCGGAAAGTCGATTTGGTGCCGCTAAGGGGATTAGAAATTTCGTATATGTTCATATTTCCGAGCAGATACTGATGGGCTTGATGTTGGAAAATCATATATATTCCGGTGAGGACGGAGTAGCTGGACAGCTCGGCCACGTTTGTATCGACCCGAACGGGACATTGTGCAAATGTGGAAATAGGGGATGTGTTGATACGGTTGCGAGTGAATTGGCTTTGATAGAATTTTATTGTAATTTGGCAGGAGTAAAGAAAAAAAACGTTACCGTTTCTAAGATAATAATGCAGGCAAGACGAGGAAAGGCAGCAGCACTTTACGCGATTGAGCAAATATCACGCTGGCTTGGACTGAGTTTGGCAAATATAGCAAATATGTTAAATCCCGAAAAAATCATCCTTGCAGGGGATATTTCGCTCGCAGGAGAGGACTTTTTGCTAACGGCTAATGAAATAATCAAAGAGCGAACAACGTTGCCAACGAGTCATGTTAAGCTTGAATGGTCTCAGTTGGCAGACAAAGCTGTTCCGATGGGCGCAATTGCGTTGGCTCTCGATGACTTCTTTGCGTTGCCTGTGCTTGAAACTCCGCTGAGTTTAAATCCGTAGGGAGAATTTTCGATGTTGGAATTTGATAAGTTGCTCGGGTCGAGTTTTAAATGTGATTGCGGAAAAGTTCATACGATTCCCACAAAATATTTGATTTATGAAAATACGGCAATAGAACGTATTCCGGAGATTTTGTCGAAGGAAATATCCGGGAAAGAAATAGGTCTATTTGCTGATGTTCGAACGTATGAAATAGCGGGGCGTGAAGTCGAACAGATTTTACAGCGAGCACACTTTTCGGTTCAAAGGATAATTGTGTCCGATCCGTATAGCGGAACTCCGGTTTGTGATGATTCAACTCAAAGCCAACTTGCCGGCGAATTGAAATCGGTCGATGCAATTGTAGCTGTCGGGTCGGGCGTGATAAACGATTTGGCTAAGTGGACAGCATTTGAGCGAAATATACCCTACGTCTGTGTTGCGACAGCAGCGAGTATGAACGGCTATACCGCTGCTAATGTTGCATCTATAATCAACGGATTAAAGACGATTGTTTATGCACGTGCTCCGATAGCCGTCGTTGCTAAGCCTGAAATTATTGAAAATGCACCTTATAAGATGACGGCTTCCGGATTGGGCGACGTATTGGCTAAGCCGGTGAGTACAGCTGATTGGGTAATGAATAATTTTTTGTTCGGAGAATATTTTTGTGACAGATGTACTCAACTGATTTCCGACATTGAACCGAAATACTTTGACAATCCTCAGGGTGTTCGTGAACGACATCCCGAAGCTATCAAGGCTCTTTATGAAGCTCTGATTTATTCGGGAATTGCAATGACAATGGCGGGAACGTCTGCGCCGGCGTCGGGTGGCGAACATATGCTTTCGCATACGCTTGATATGATGTGGCTTGTAGATGGCATTGAGCATGATATGCACGGCAGGCAGGTCGGATTGGGTACGATTTTTGCATCAGCTTTGTATGAAAAGCTAATAGCTATCGATGAACCGAAATGTGTTGATGCGCCCGATGAAATTGATAGGAAATTTTGGGGTAAACTGGCAGATACCGTTGAACAGCAATATTCACTCAAAAAGCATCATTTGGAGATTATGAAACAAAAATTTGTGAACGTTGATGTTTGGCGTCAATTCAAAAACGCGATACGATTGCGTGTACGTAAGCCAGAGGATGTCAAAAATTGCCTTAGACGTGCAGATGCAGCTCATCGCATTGATGATATCGTTTGCTCTCGTGAAAGAGTCTTATCAGCTGTGTTACATATGCATGAAATACGTAAACGCTGTACCGTTATCGATGTTGCATACGTGTTGGGGCTAATGCCGACTGTAGCTGACGAAATAATCGAAACATGGCTGACATAAAGCGAAATATGTAAATGG
>CAZKNI010000043.1:0-5281 GCA_964554055.1 uncultured Phycisphaerae bacterium
ATAGAGGGCAGAGAGCTAACAGTAGGCATATTAGCAGGTGAGGCGTTGCCTATACTTGAAATAAAAACAAATCGTGAATTTTACGATTTCGACGCCAAATATGAAGATGATGATACGGAATATATATTTGTTGAAGATTTATCTCAAACAATGTATAAACACATACAAGAACTCTCTATTACAGCTGCCCAAGGATTAGGCTTAAGAGATTTTTGCCGAATCGATTGGCGATTGAGTACGCAAAATCAGCTTTGGTTTTTGGAAGCAAATGCTATTCCCGGATTTACGGAACACTCATTGCTTCCGAAAGCTGCACTTGCAGCAGGATATTCTCAAGCTGATATGTGTCGAACAATTGTGGAATTGGCGATGGAGCGCAACGGAGCATCTGCGGAACTCAGAACATAAGGATATGGAGCGTTAGCAAATTATGGCAAGAAGAAAAAAGAGCAAGGGAAATTCTCTTATTTCCGATTTATCCGAAAAATTAAAAAATAAAATAATTTCCGAAGAAAAATCCGCTCAGCTACGGAAAATAACATTGACTCTATTGGCGATAATGATTTTATTCGGAATAGCTGGACTAAGTCTGCATCAGCTTGAACAATATGTTCGGACGCTGCCTATATTTACATCAACTCAAGTAACTGTTTCGCTCGAATCTCAGCCGCCTTGGATGTCAAAGGCATTAGCAGCTGAAATTTTGACAAAAAGTTTTGCCCCGATACGAAGCAAGCTTGCATATTTACATCATACAGGCCAAGATGAAAAATTACCGGAAATATTGGCGAAGCAATTAAAGAAAAATCCTTGGGTCAAACGCGTTATATGGGTGCGAAGAACATTTGCAGGCTCACTCGTAATAAATTGCACATTTCGCGAACCTTTGGCTCAGGTAAAATCGGGCAACTGGTATTATCTCGTCGATTTTCAAGGGTATCTCCTTCCCGGAAGATATTCTTCATCCGCATTAGCAGGTTGTGGCTTAATGGAAATAAAAGGTGTCGCCGGCACTGTGCCTAAAACGGGAAAATTATGGAAAAATGAAGATTTACAATCCGGCCTTAAACTTGTCAAGTTAATACGAACAATGCCTTTCCGTAAACAAATCAAAGCTATAGACGTAACAAATTATAACGGACGCATCGACCCGGCAAGTTGTTGGATTGTGCTCATAACCGCGAGAGATACAATTATACGTTGGGGCCGTCCTCCCGGACAAGAAAACGGATTGGAAATATCCGCTGACCAAAAATTAGCACTGCTTACGGGAATATACAAGAGGCACGGGTATGTCGATTTCGGACGCTCATTTGTAGATATTAGGCGTTCAGCTACTGAAGTTGACGTATCTATCGCTTCTGCTGATATCGTTTCGCAATAGCGTATACAATGATTAATCCGCAATTCTATAAATTTTCCAATTTTTTCGCATATTTGTTACAATTTAAGAGTTTAACGAATACTGTATAACATCATCAACAATCTTCAAAATTACAGCCAAAACGCCTGTTAGCCCCAATTTATCCACATATAATACCCAATACAAAGAGCGTTACGGAAAATGACAGCTATTTCCAAATCAAAATCATCTGTTTTATACAATAATTCCGAAACAAAACAAAACCGGCTTAACCTTTTTGTTTACAATGAATAACAATCGCGCCATTCCAATTTTCAAATATAAACTGGCATTATTACCGCTAAGACGTTAAATTATATATAAACGATACGACGAAAAGGACAATTATCAACAGGTTATCAACACGAAATCGTGAAAGTGATATATGGATAATAAATTAAGAAGAACTTTCGACATCGACGACCCCGAATGTCTATACGAAATAGCTGTAATGAAATATGAGAAAGGCTATTCCGAACGGGAAATTGCGCGTCAGTTTGGCTTCGAACAAGACAATCGGACACAAATCCGAAAAGCATTGAGCAAAGCAGAACAACTTGGAATCGTAATAAAGCCGCCAGCAGCTATCATTAGGCCGGGCGGAATGCCTATTAATCACAGCTGGCTTGAAAATGAGTTAAAAGCAAAATTCAATCTGAAGCACGTCGAGGTCATAGAAGGTTTTACCGATGCCTTCACAGGCAAAGACAGAAATCTTCAAAATATCGTACTCGACAGAATTGCAAAATCAGCAGCTTTATATTTCAATAATCTTATGGAAACAGAAAAGCCTCAGCTATCAAAAATTGTTTGTATCAATTGGGGCTATGCAATGAGGCTTTTCGTCAGCCATGTGCTCGATATCAAACCCGCACAGAGAAGAAATAATCACATCGCTTCACATTCAAAGCGTACTCATCAGCGATATATTCTGCCAATGGTCGGCATAATCGGAACCGGAAATCGTATCCAAGTTGCAGAGCGAGAAGCATATCAGCTTGCCCTCGAATTAGCAAGAAAATATGATGCGATTCCGAGACACTTGCCAGCCCCCGCTATTATTCGCGATGCGAGGCATGCACAAATTGTCGAGCAGCTCGTTTCGGTTAAAAGTTCTCTTGAACTTCTTTCGAATGCACAAATTGCTATTACGGGAATTGGGTTTGTTGATGATAATGTAAAGCGCTATACCGAAATGACAATCGTTAAGCAAAACTTACTCACGGCACAAGAAGTTAAAATGATGCGGCAGAGAGGCGCTGTAGGCGAAATAGCTAACTGGTTTTTCGATGCTAACGGACAAGAAATCGAACCTAAAATCTCAAACGCTATATCAATCAAGCCAATAGGTCTCGGGCTAAACGGCTTGCATCGACTCGTTGAAAAAGGCGGAACGGTTATCGCTGTTTGTGGCAGCGATAAACGCAGAATTCCCGCTTTGCAAGCATGTTTAAAACGCCAGCAAAAAATGATAAATACGTTATTTACCGATCATCCGACAGCAGAAGCATTATTAAATACATAATGCTCATAACAAAAAATCACGAAAAATTTCGTTTGAGAGCAAAAAACCTTCAAAAGTAAGCTTTATCGTCTGTCCGTCCGTTTCCATTAAACCCTGTTCACAAAATTTCTCTATCTGAGGGGCAAAAAGTTCAAACGGATTATAGCTCGTAATCTCAATAAATTTCTCCTTATCAATTCCGTCAGCTCTGCGTAATGCAAGCATCGCTGTTTCACCCGCACGTTTTATCAGTGACAATCTTTCGCTTGACTCTAACGGCAGGCGTTTTTCTTGCAAAATCTCACAACAATATAATTTTATATCCGAGTAATTCTTATATCGCACTCCTTCTATATAACCCGAAGCTGACGCCCCGATACCGATATACTCCGTATTTTCCCAATATCGTAAATTATGCAAGCATTGTCGATTTTCACGAGCATAATTGCTTATCTCATAATGCTTATATGTTCTGTCTGTTAAAAATTCATGTGCCAGACGATACATACTCACAAGAGTATCCTCATCACAAGCGGATATTTCGCCTCGCTTACACATTTTCGTTAACTCTGTGCCTTCCGCGAATGTCAGCTCATAACACGAAACATGCTCAGCTGAGATAATATCCGCTGTTTGCTCCAAATCATATTGCAAATCTTCGACAGATTGACCCGGCAAACCGAAAATCAAATCCAAATTGATATTGTTTGTAAATTTTCGAGCAAGTTCACACGCTTTATATATCTGTCGCGAGGAATGCCTTCTGCCAATTTTGGCGAGCAAATAATCGTCAAATGTCTGAGCACCTATCGATAACCTATCGGCGCCGGCAGCTTTTAATATTGCAAATTTATCCGAAGAAACAGTATCGGGATTAACTTCGCACGTAAACTCTTTAAGTTCGTCAAGCTGAAAATTTTCCCTGATAATATCCATGAGTCCTGCCAGTTGCTCTGCAGAAAGCCTGCTAGGAGTGCCACCGCCAAGATAAACTGTTTCAATCCTAACTTTATCGCCTCCAAAATATTCGTTGCGAATAAGTTCCGCTTCGAGAGCAACAGCATTAATATATAATTCGATATCATCATCGTTAGCTGTAATACTGTAAAAATCACAGTAAAGACATTTTCCCGTGCAAAATGGAATGTGTACATAAAGAAGCATATAAATTCTTCAACAGATATATCAAGACTTTTAGGTCGATTTTATTTTTTTGTAGCTTTGATGGAAACTTCGATTTCGCCTCGTTTACCTTCAAACCCTTCCACAACAACAGCCTGTATGTTCTCACCCGCATTATAAAGCATTTTCCTAAATAACATAATTGCCTGTGAATTGGAACCGGCAAAAACAGTTTTGGGTACGGATATCACAATATCCTTCAATACCTTGCCCCTCAAAACGGTTATTTTTACTGTCCTCGAGCGTTTAAGAGCCTTCGCTATTTTTGTACTCAATACGGAAACACTTACAACATTGCCTATAGCTTCGCCGTTAATCGCCACGATTACATCGCCTATCTTGATTTTTCCCCACGCTGGATAACCCGGCAAGACAGCTGCTATCACAAGGATAGGCTCACCGCTTTTAGCGTCCTTTTCCACTTTCGCACCGATTCCCAAAACAATGCGCGATTGATGACGCATTGAAAAATCGACATTAAAGCCCTGACGAAACTGATTAAGTCTGCTAACAAGAACATCTATTCTATTCGCCAAACTCGACGGATTAAATCTCATAAGCCAGCTAATCGGCTCATCTGCACTCAATCGCAATTGTGTTACGGGAAACTTTTCAGGTTCAAATGTCCTATCAATCAATTCATATATTGCTTCGAGACGCGTACTGACAATCAAATATTCATCCGTCAGGCACCAGCAAAGCTGATGAACAAAGCTGGATGGGCTATCTCCGAGAGCATTAGACATATCAAGAGTATGAATGACAAATCCGTTATACACATGCTTTTTTGTTACGTGCTCCGTAGGTATATCACGAGCAATATTGCGAATAGAAACAAAATCGGCAAAAAAACGAAACATCTGTTGAACAGCATCTGTCGTTATCGTAGGATTTGACGTCTTGATAGCTATTGTAATATCGGGTAACTCGGACGAACTTGTAGGCAATGTCGTCGGCTGACTCGCAAGAGCAGCCTTTCCATAGCTGCCAACTAAAATCAACATTTCAGGCCCAAGCGCATCAAAAAATTCCTCTCTCAATTGCTCGTTAGGAATAAGCAACTCTATCATCTGGCGATATTGTTTAGCGTCAGAATGCCCCATCTCGGCAAGTTCGAGTATTCGGTGATACCAGCGTAGCGGATTAACAGCAGACAGATAGACAAAATCAGCTGGCATCTGTGCCATAGATTC
>CAZKNI010000044.1:0-5262 GCA_964554055.1 uncultured Phycisphaerae bacterium
CAAATAGCGGAAACAAACAAAAAATCTTCCGGATTGACTTTGCTGCTTACGTGCCCGTCAACCCAAAGCACATTGCCAATTAATCCTCCGTGCCTCGGGTAAATATTATATTGTTCAGCGTTGCCAGCTCCCGAGCCCCTCAAATAATACGCAGAACCCAAGTCTTCAGCATAATGTCCCGAATCGCCACCGATTATTACCGTTGACGGTAAATCTATTTCGCTTACTCTATGCCAAGCCAAATATCTGTTAAATCCGTACGAAGGCCCATTGCATATAACCCATCCGCTCTGCGGCGCATTCGTATCGGACGGACAGCCAAACATTCCATACGTCGTTGTCGTCGGGTTGAAATTCTGATATAAAGGATACAATTCTTCTTGCGTGCCCATTGCCAGATATTTCGTCAACTTAAGCCACCAAACTCCGTCCTCGGGCCGTCCCGGATTATGCCAGTAATACGATACGGGAAAAGTGCCATTATTGTCATTTGAATAATACATAAACGCTGACCCTTGTTCTCTTAATTGATTTGCGCATGAAATTTGCCTTGCTGTTTCTCTCGCTTTACTCAGTGCCGGCAATAATATTGCTACAAGCACCGCAATTATCGCAACAACAACCAAAAGTTCGATTAAAGTAAAACCGTTTTTGAGTTTCATTGTCCTGTTCTCCCATTATACAATTTTATTATATGTTCCAGTTCGACGATATATCGCAATAGAGTTTCTTTAATAGCAAGAAATTTCCAGCGATTAGGATTTACAAAAGTATATCGTTGCCTTCCACCGTTGCCACCCGGAACAACTTTTACATTTAGTTTAGAATTATTTTTATGTGCAAAAACATTCTTTTTAAATTGTTTAGCTTGTAAAAAAGTTTTCTTCTGTACAGGGGATAATTTGTTTTGTATTTGCTCGAGACTTACAAGTTCAGACTTCAACTGTTGCCAATATTCGTAATCTTCGAAACCGTCGCGCAGTCCTTCGAAAGCTGGCGTCGTTACCGGATATCCTTTGGAATCTAAAACGAAGATTTTCCAATCAGGATGATTTCGGGACGATTGATTGTAGGCAAAAATAGAATATGAGTTAATCCCGTACCAAGCTGCTTGCCATCCCAGCATTCGCATTCTATCCGGAGAGCTGAAATAACGGGCTTGAGCGTAAAATGCAATTTCATCTGTAGAATCTACTTTAACGATGCCCGATTGAATATCTTCAAGCAGTGTATTGCACAGTTCCAAACTTGGTATCCAAACATCGACGTATCTATTAAGCACATTGATGAGTTTTGGTGAATAATGATTAATTGCGATATCAAGCTTCAAATGCGGATGTAACGATTTTATCAATTTAAGCCGTCGAATCGTATTCGCTTTTGTTGCATCCGATACCGAAGGTTCATCCATTGCACAATACCAAACATCCTTAAATCCCAAATCAAAGAGATGCTGGATAAGTTTCCTGCCGAATCGCTTTTGTAATTCCTTTTTTTTCGATAAACTTTTAATAGGTTCAAACCAATTTTTATTATAAAAGTTATACATAAGTTCAACGGTCTTAAATCCCGCTTCTATTAAGGGCTTTAATTGCCTATCTAATCCGGCGAAGTCAACTTTAAGGTTACCTGTTTTCTCGACATTTATCTTGATAGCATTACGCCAAATCTTGAAAGGAAAATATAGCATAAGATGCCTGACATAATGGCTAACCATTAAACCTGCATGTCCTTTGTTCTGAATATAATGTAGCGTATGATACATTCGCAAAGAAGCTGAACGAGCTGTAAGTCTCCGAGCGGGAATTACATTTATAGTTCCTTCGATTTTTTGTTGAGGAGCTTTTGTAGGATTAACTGAAATTTGAAACGAATAAGAGCCAGCCCGTAATCTGTATCCTGAAAAAATAAGCCAAAAACTCTTATGTGCGCAAGCTGGCATTGTAAGAGATGCCTTATCAATTAATGCATATTGTTCTTCCGACAACACTTTACCGATTCCCCCGACACCTTGTTGAGATTTTATCCGAATCGCATCAACAGGCATAGCCTGACTTTTGATGCTTATTTTAACCTTGCCAATATCTCGAAGTGCCAATATCCCCAGCCCGATAGATTCAAACTCATCCGTTCCGATGGCAAATTTCAATTCATCTGCACGCATAAAAGGTGCTTTGCCACACCAGTGTAACACATATCCGTTTGTTACATCGTCCTGTGTAATAGTTACAAGCTTCTGAGATATTCGTTTTTTGCGTTTTCCTTTATAATATTCTCCGCTCGATTTTCCCACGACAACGGGAAATTCAAAATCGTTAAGAACTTTTCCCCGAAGCTGTAATTTAGCACACACAACATAAGTTCCCTCTTCGGGAAAGTGAAATACCGTTGTTCCGGAAGAAACGTTTCCGGGCACGCATGAGCGAAAATAAATTCCGGTCTCTCCTCCTACCGAGTGCCTATCCAATGTCTCATAATCACATCTTAAGCTCACCGGATTATTATTCTCAATTTTACGCAATGGATAACATTGTACATTCAGATTAAGTGTTTTTCCGTTTGACATTGTTTCTACATAAACAACACACTCGGTACTCACATCGCTGATACCTCTAAGACCTTTAACAAATCCCATAACGACAGGTACGCTAAGAGATTCGCCAGCGGACAGATTCAATTTAATCTGCCATTCTATTGCGGGATTTCGTGCGGAATTAGCTGCCCAATTATAAAATCTAAGCAATGCCGGAGAATTAATTAGCCAAGTCATTCCTGTCCGCTTATTCTTGTCCAATACCGCATACCAAGGACGCTCAACCTTATGATATACACCCGTTCCGCCATATGGATACTGTTTATGTTCTACACCTCTTGCGCCACGCCAATAATATACATCCTCTATACCTGCCTTTCCTCCGGCAAGATAATAATTTCGAACCATATGCGTTGATAGCATGCGGGTATTTCCTATATTTGTATAAATATACCTAATCCGCAATGTAGGCTCATTTTCATAAAGTGAAATTATTTTGGTTATACGTAAATCGGTTTGAGCGGCGCTGAAGGCAATTTTGACACAATGTTTCGTATTTATGAGTATCTTCGTTTTATACGATAGAGATGTAAAACCCGCTTTGTCATCCAACAAACCGCTTCTGCCGTCGTTCTTCCACCAGACACGTTCTATACCGTCGCATTTTGGAATTAATGATAATATTCGTGCACCGGAACTTGCCGCTATGTCAACCTTCAAAATCGAATTTTCTAATCGAAAAATAGTTTGTTCCTTCAGTCTTATCTTTTCGATATTAACCCCCAATGCTGAGCTGACGATTACCAAGCAGATAACAATAGAAAGCCAATTTTCTTGTTTCCATAACGTAAACTTTAGCATTATTTTAAATTATCTTAAATTATCTTAAATTTTTATTAAGGAACTAATAGAGATTACTATTAATAGGGATAATAAAAGTTCGACCAGCCATATTTATTCCAATTTCCCGCTTCATGCCACTCAACATGAAAGTCTTTGAATAGCACATTTCCGCCATAGGGAAAATGATTTCCCAAAATATGCCCATAAAGAGATTTTAGTGTTGCTCCGCCATACAAATCTTCAGCGATGGATATTCTTGATGGCTCGATATCAAAATTTCGAACACTTCCGTAATCTTTGATTGCCGCCCATACATAAAGATAGCTCATTTGAGCGCTATTGTCTCTGTTTTCTACATTATTAGTAAGTCGTTCCGGGCATTGCGTATTGTTTCTGTCCGCTGGACACCAGTAAACATTAGCGATAGGAACAATTTTCAATGTGTATAGGGCGCTTAATCCCTCTCCCCAATGTTCTGTCCGCCATCCCGAATAAGGAATCACTTTATACTCATTCTCATAGAAGCTACAGCCTTCACCTAATTGACGCAGATGGCTTGAGCATATAACTCTTTTAGCCATATTCCTTGCTTTATTTAATGCTGGCAATAATATTGCAACAAGCACTGCAATTATCGCAACAACAACCAAAAGTTCGATTAAGGTAAAACCGCTTTTTTTACAATGCTTACCTCGCATTTAGTTCCTCGACTGCAAATCGAATTTAGTGTTTTTAGATACGATTTTTTATTCCAATAGCGGAGAAAACGCTTCGAACGTTTCCTCCGCTAATGTCTGATTTCTATTAACATTTCATTTTTAACAGCTCGATTTACATAGAAAACAAAAACCTAAATGTTACAGTATCCGGACTGTTATTTTCGGCGAAATACAAATCCTAAACTTAACGATAATAAACCTATAACATTCGGCTCGGGAACAAGAGCTGTATAGCTTTTCCCTTCATATTGCATTGTCGTAATAGAATAACTTATCGAAGGAACGATTTTGCCGTCATCTATAAAGCTTTGCAGTTCAGCTTCGGTATTGCCGCTAACTAAAAGTTTTCCGCCATTGTAATACAATTTTCCTCCGCTATTAATATAAAGCTTTCCTCCGTCATTATTGCTCGATGACGACGGGTCGGTTCCGACAACTATCATTCCGTCGTTAAGGGTGAGTGTTCCTGTTGCGCTACCTACCACAAGGACGAGCGAATCTATCATTGTAATTTTGGAATTGCCCGAAACAGTTAATGTTGACGTCCCGCTATAAACGCCTACTCTCAAATCACCCCAATTTCCTGTAACGTTGAGATAACCGTTGTCCACTATTACATCAGCGGTATGGCCGCTACCGGGACCGTTTCCGACATCAAGTAAGCTTCCTATGTTTACCGTTGCGCCGCTAAGAATCTTGAGTGTACCGTTTGATCCAGGGTCATCCGCTATCCAAATAGCATTTCCAACATTCCATGTTGCACTGTCGGAAACGGTAACAATCGGGTTATTGTTGTTATTATCGTCGAGAGCTAGCGCTCCCGGCCCATTTACAACACTGGAGCTGCCTGCAATATTTACCTGCTGACAATCACTCTTAAGATGTGCCCCGTCTTGAGGAACTTCTGCGGGCGTCCAGTTAGAAGCTGTCCCCCAGCTGTTGTCTCCCGCACTTCCTGTCCAATTATATACGGTTGCACCTTGAGCGTTAATAGCGCATATCAACAATATCAAAACAAAACTTTTTATTCTCATTGCTTATCTCCTTCCATCTTTCATTAGAAACTTAAGCACCTTAACATAAATATACATCCTTTTTTGTTTTAAAGATACAATATAGCTATTTCTCATTTACATAAATCCGCTGTAATACATAATCTATTCTCCT
>CAZKNI010000045.1:0-3518 GCA_964554055.1 uncultured Phycisphaerae bacterium
TCTTCTACTTTCCGCCAAAAAATCCAGCTTTCCGCCACACAAGGCGTTATCGAAATAAACAATATCCCTACACACACCAACACTTTTTCAATATCAAATATTTTACCCATTACACCTTGTCCTTACTTTACAAACAATACATGCTTTCCTGTTGTTATTCGCACCGAAAATCCAATAGCATTACCGAGTTTGGCAGCTTTGATTTTGCATCGTTGGCCGTCTAACAAAACAATCGGTTTTATTCCCCTTTCATTAAGCAAAAACAATTCCGCATTTCCTTTTTCAACAATTACTTGAAATTGGCGAGCATCACCGGAAATAGGATTAATAGAAGCTATCAACATATTATTCTGCACTGTGCGAAGCTTTTCGCCATTTACCTCTGTAAACCAAACAGGAGATTGAGTTAATATGATTAATTCCAGCAATAGAGGCCTAGCTTTTATTGACAAATTTAGCTTTCCATTGTATATATTTTTTTTGCCGAGATAGACCTTATCAAAACACTGCGTCGGAACCGTTTTCCATTTTTTAGCCCCTCGCGTATCTCGCATTCTAAGCTGCCAAATATAAACAGGGCTATCAGATTTAAATCCCATTTTCACAGCATTCAGCTGCACTGGAACAATCGATTCTTTGCCTTTACGATTGATAATCGAAATAATGCCCTCATATCCCTTCCTTAAAGAATATACTTCAAAATCCGTTTTCTCTCGCCAAAATCTCGGTGAATCAACAGCTATCACCATTTTGCTTCCACGTAGCTCCCACGCAGCATTAACATAAGAACGAAGCTTAATTGCATGCCATTCGGTTCCGCCATTAGAATAAGTAAAACCTAAGCCAAGAGCATAATCACTATAAATAGGCTTGCTCGCCTCCGTCCAATATAGCAATGCATGCCAACGTTTGCGACGCTCGCGATATTTCAGCACCATTAACTTATGTGCATACGCCCGCCAATCCTTTTCCATCTTTTTTATCATCGAATGATCCTCATAATATCCGCCATCGGAATAAGGCTGATTCGGATTATTAACAAACAAAAATCCGTCAGGCTCAATCGAGCGAATTGTTTGCCTTACTCTACGAAAATATTCAAGCCAATCATAATTCTGCTCTACCGTATGCAAACGCCAATCAAGGCGTGAGATACCTGAAGGACAGCCATCGATATAAATAAACTGTACGCCCATTTTTTGTGCATATTCACGATATTGATTTATAAAATATTCCATAAATCCCGGTGCACGAATTTGTTTCAAATAGCTTGGCTCACCTGTTAAATCATGCCGCCAATTAGCATAATCAAATTTCCCCTCACGTGTTGTAACAACAAATTCCGGATGTTCTTTTAGTGTTCGAGTCCCCTTTGCAATAGACCAAAGCCAAGTATACATCGCTATCCGCCAATTCGGAGCTGATTTGATGAAATCATAATTTTGCTTTGCAATATCTTCAGCAAGCACCGTCGGGCGTGGCTTTCGCGGCGTACCGCAAACCAGCTGACCTTCTGAAAAGTAATCTCCCCAAAGCAAATTCAAATTCCAGCGTGTCGTCATACAAGGCATATCTTTCAGCTTCTCAAGCAACGGCTGATTCCTGCCCATATACATTGCATCCATACGACATTCTTTCCAAAACCACTTCGAGACATCAATATCATAAACTTTCTTAACTTCAGGGAGATTATCGTAATAGCTATAATAATCGAACTCATCACCCGCGAGTATCAAAATACGAACTTCCGCACACGACTTAACCGAACCCGAACCGGCAAGATAATCCGCATAAACCGGAGCGAACCAACCGTCTTCAGCATATCGATATTCATCGGAAAAATTAAAGCCCGAACGCACCATTACATATCTATCATTTATTTTGTACCTATATTGCGCTATTATACGATTATATTTCCGCGAATCGAACGTCATATCACCGGGTCCAAGATAATCCTCGCTATGCAACCCGAAATACCCGCTTTTGCAAAATTCCCTGTCAAAAACCAACTTATTGAAATATTCGATAAAATATCCTCGTTGAGCGTTAGAACGAAAGTGAACTGTCTTAGCTATTTCCCGATATGAATCCGCAAAACGATAAATTTTGGTAATTAGCAAATTTTTCAACAACCTATTCACACATTCGACCGTAACTGTGTTAGCATCTTTCCTAATCGAGACAACCCTATCTGACTGTTCCGCAGCTTTAAATATTCCCTCCTCCCCCACAATCCTATATTCATCATTAGTTTCCTTTATAACACGCCTCCCTTTCAATCTTAAATCCCATATAGCAGCGACAGCTCCCGTTTTAGGTGAAATAGCAACAACAATGGATTTGCTTGTTAAAAGATAAAAGCCAGCTATTTCAGCTTGACTAATAGAAACTGGCGACTCGAGAGTTTGTTTGGAATCTTTCGATAATTTTTCACTCGCAAAAACCGATGATGTTATCAACAACAATAAAGCAACCGTTATTCTCAAACAAATCATATATAATTCTCCCAATCTGATTAATAAGCATTTATCTTTCGGAAATGACACGCCTTCACTATTTAATTTAATACAAAGGAAATTTTGAAAAGTATAGAAGTCCGGGCGGCGCTATGCCCACATCATCCAAAGTAGCATCGGTATAATAACCGACACTGCCGTCACCAAACAACAGGTTCGCTCCCGTATTGAATTCATCGCTCAGATACCAGCCTCCGGCACTTTTAGGCTCAAATGGCGACCATATTGCACTCCGCGTAGGATGATTAAAGCGATACAAATCGAATTGGTCTTTCAAGCAATTATCTTGCATCATTACCCATTTTTGGCTGCCAAGTTTGGAAATTTCAGTCGGAACATCTACCGACGGAAGGTCAAAGGTCGGACGAGTTCTGCCGGGAAAGTAAGAATATGTCATATAATCGTGCAAACCCAGATTATATCGAGAGTCTTTCTCGTCAATCGGATACACCGGACAATTAGGACACATTAGAACTTTAATAATCGCACCGCAACCGGAATCTTTAAACATTTTAGGCAAATCATAAAGCAAGCTGCCGGAATGAACATAAAAAATACTCGGCATAAATGCTGATATATTAAGTGCCGGCGGAACGCGAGAATTATTTTCAACCGAGTAGCTATACAATATAACCCCGCACTGTTTAAGGTTATGCCCACAAGCAACTCTTTTGGCAATTTGTCGAGCGTTATGAAGAGCGGGAAGAAGAACAGCAACCAAAACAGCTATAATCGCAACGACGACCAGTAACTCTATCAATGTGAAACTGGTTTTTTTGTTATACATAAGAATATTCCAAAATAAACAGTTATCAATTATCCGCTTGATTCCGCAAGCTACCTACACAATAGCTAACATCCCATTGTTTACACCCGACTCAAAGGGCACGGCACGACCCGCACCCTCTGATTACGCTGTAAATTTTTATTGCCTTTGCTTCTTATTTTTTCCGAATTAATCCAGCTAGTCCCGCAAATAACAACATTATTGTCGTAGGCTCG
>CAZKNI010000046.1:0-6304 GCA_964554055.1 uncultured Phycisphaerae bacterium
TTCGAGTTTTGAGCTAACGCCTTTTTCTCTTGCCAACCCGTTAAGGACGAAAGAGACAGCTGTTGGCGAAGCGCCAACTTTTCTTGCAATATCTGTCAATGTAATCTTATCTTTACCCATAAAAGCTGTTTCCTTTAAACGTTTTAGGTATTTTATCGCATTATACGATTTTTTGCAACAAAATTAAAGAGATATTTTTATCTTTTTTTAAATATAATTCGCTATTATACAAGATATTGCGATTTGAAAATATTTTTTTAAAAAGTGCTTGACTTTTACTAAATCGTTTTAGATAATATATGTTAATCTGATGCAAATGATGTTAATTTTATAAGGAGATTTTATCATGGCTAAAAGAGTAATTAAATTGTGGATTGCTTTCTGTGTTATTGTTCCCGTAATTTCCGCTAATGCCGCTTGGCTTGGATATGACCCGCAGACAAACGAATGGCCTGATTCGAATTGGAGTCTCAGCAATTCGGTTGACCCGATAGCTTCGGTTTCCAGCGGAATCGCTAATATCACGACAACAAGCAGTACGGGACGCTATGAACGAAGCACAAACTTTGATTCTGCAACCGGATTTACTGTTGATATTCGGGTAAAAGAATTGCAAAACGACAGTGATAAAGCGGGAGTAGGTTTTCGAGTTATTGCTAATAACGATGATAATGACGGATGGGCTTTTATTTGCAAATTTCATGGACGTGCAAATGGAGATAATAGCAAGGGCAGGGTTTCCATTGCTTGGTCGGACGGGCCAAATGATTTTAGCGCTGTCTATGATGAAAATGACGATTGGCACGTTTTCAGAATAGCAGCTCAAGGCGATAATGTTAAGATTTATATAGATGACCAGATAACTCCTATTTATGATGCAACTGTTACTCATGCGGACAGAGGTGCAGGTTTAATTTCGTTTGGAGATTGGGGAGCTTCTGTCATAGGAAATGCAAAGCTTGATTATATAATTTATGATGATACACAAGCTATTTTCGCGCCGCCTGTTCCGGAACCTGTGACAATAGGATTATTTCTGATAGGCATATTCGGATTTATTAAAAATAAAACATAGAAAACAAAATATGCGTGAAATAAATAATTAGATTGAATATTCCGATAAAGTTGCGCATAAATCGGAAGCAGAGATTATATTGATGATAATCAAAAAGTGTCAAAACAGCAAGCAAGATTATATTCGGGATGTTGACTTAAATCGATGCAGCTGCTTTACCTTAATAGAGCTTTTAGTTGTTATTGCGATAATAGCGGTTTTAGTTTCCATATTGTTGCCCGCTCTGAATATTGCCAGAGAACACGCTAAAGTTTCAATGTGTTTAGCTAATTTGCGACAAATCGGATTAGCTTTTCAATTGTATCTCGACGATAATCATCAGCGATTTTACGAGCATCGCGAAGGCGATCATGGCCCGTTTCGAGAGTTTGCACAAGGCGGACGTCCGGTAGATACGATAAATGACCCTCGTCCGTTGAACAAATATTTGAAAAATGAATATGTATTCAAATGTCCGGGCGATAGGGGCAGAGAAGCTTTTCTTACTTGGAGTGAAATCAAACCGAGCATCTGGAGTTTTCATAAAGCGGGTACAAGTTATCGATACAATTGCTATGGCATTCCCCGATATTGGGCTACAAATGTTTTTAATCCCAACAGAAACATAAATAACAGTGCATCTCGAATTTTTGACCCTTCAAAATTTGTTTTAATGGGTGATTTTACGATGGGAGACCTAACTTGGGCATGTTCATGGGATAATGTCATAAAAGGAATGTATTATCCTTTTGGCTTGCATGGCAGCGCTAATTTCCATGAGCCTTTTTGGGAATTGCCTTCCTGCTGTATGCTTCTTGCTGACGGACATTCTTATCATTTCATTAATATTGCAGGCGAAGGAGCTGTATCTCAACAATTTAGAGTTCTTCCCGGTTATGATTGGTAGCAACAGCGGAGCGATGCAAATGTCGCGATTTAGTGTAGCGGATTATGTTGAAAATAAGCTGCCTATAATTTGTATGGCACATCGTGGCTTTTCAGGGCGATTTCCGGAAAATACTCTGATTGCTTTTGACAAAGCAATACGCGCAGGTGCCGATGTTATTGAATTTGATGTTCAGCAAACAGCTGACAATCAGTTGATTGTTTATCATGATAAGACATTACTCAAATTCTTGCGCACAGCTGATATTGTTAGCCAATTGACGTTGAAAGAGATTCAAAGTATTGATGTTGGAATGCAACAGAGCATTCCTACATTAGAACAGCTATTTTCGGAGTGCGCGGGCAGAGTAGGAATGAACATTCATGTTAAAATGCCCGGTGATATCTTTGACCGTGTGATTGAAATGTGTGCTCAAGCAAATATTCTTGATGAAATATTTCTTGCGGTTGAGTGGAAAGAAGAAATTGTCAGATTGAAAAAAGCTTATCCGAAAATATGGATTTGCTCGTTATTCAGCCGTAACTCTGATGGGATTGTCGATTCTAATCGTGATTTAGGGATACAAATGCTTCAGCCCACTGTTGAAGTATTGGCACGTAACGGAAGAGAAATAGTTAATCGTGCTCGCGATGCCGGCATGATAATGGGTGTTTTTTATGCCGATTGTTTTTCACATTTTCAGTGGCTAAAACGCCTGGGAGTTGGGGGTATTTTGACAAATCACCCTGATGTATTTTTTGAGTGTTTTGAACAAAGGAATGCACAATGAATATTAAAGAGGAAAAAATTATTATTGCGATAATAGCGTTGCTGATATTGTCGCCTATGTTTGCTTTTGGCGCCAGTGAACAATTACGTGCTATGATACGTAGCGACGGTACTTTATTAGTAAACGATAAACCTATTTTCCCGATTGGCGCAAGAACGGAAAAAATCGACGATATAAAAGAGATAGCGAAGTGTGGCTTTAATCTCGTTCTCGGTTCCGGTGAGTGGACAGCTAAGCATTATGCAGAGGCTAAGAAGTATAATCTGATGATTATGGGGGGACATTATGCTTGGGCACATTTTATGGGAACGAGGAAGAAAATCAATTTGCGTGCTCGTGGCGAAGCGGTAATAAACAACGTTTTGAAATATGCTACGGATCAGCGTAATAGAACTCTCGTTCAGACGTTGAAGCAATTCGATAGCTTTCCCCGCCTTATCGGATGGAAAATCGGAGATGAGCCGGAAGCAAAATTAACTGAAATTGTTGAAGCTGGGTATGAAATTATCAAATCCTACAATCCCTCTCACATCGTAGCTCCTATTATTTGCGATAGACAATGGCTTTGCAATTTTCGAAATGCCTGCGATGTGATTATGATAGATAATTATCCTATAAGGGGAAGCTATCACAAGAAGTATCTAACGAGCATCAATGAAACATATAAGCGAATCGAGCTTGCAGCTAAGGTTATGAAAGACAAAGCTGTTTGGTATATCTCTCCGCTGTATCCCCCGTCATACTGGTCGATGAATCCGTCAGAAGAGATGACGTTAAAAGATATGCGATTAGTCAATTATGCGGGGCTTATTGCGGGTGCCAAAGGAATCATTATGTATCATTGGGGGTTGCTCGACAAAGCTTGGACGAAAGATGAAAAAGGCAGAAAAATGATTTTTGTCGATAGGCAAATAATCATGAAAAGGAGGCAAAATATTATCTCTATGGTCGCAGAGTTACGCAAACTCACTCCGATAATTTGCAACGGTAGGGTTAATAGCGAGCCTGATATCAGGTGGATATCACCCGGACAAAACGGCCCGGGCCCTCAAATTATGCGAGTATTTGACTATTATGGCAAGCAGTATGTGATGATAATAAATCTGCTCGATGTTCCGCTTGTTGGAAGAGTTTTTGGTCCTGACCCTGCACACAATTTCCGTGCTTACGATGCTGATGTCTTTTTGGGAAGCGATGATTTGAAGGTGACATCTGTTTCTCCGGGTGAACCGGAAATAACGGTCGCCCCTCGCGGAGCCGGTGTTTTCGTCTTGACAAGACGTTCAATAATCGAACAACATCAAAAATGAGCTTTCAATTTTAGAGTTTTGCCAGTGAAATTTTTTAACTCGCCTTTATGATTTTGCCCTAAAATACACATTGCTGTTGTTATTTTTTTCGTATCCTTCTCATTAGCCCCGAATTCGAATTTACAATACATCGGTAAGAGGTGTTAATGTGTCGTTGTTTCCGTTCCAATGGAATCCCGCATATAATGGATAGCTATGATAGGAAGTTATGGCAAGATTTTGCTTATAATCAAGTAAATAAAAGTTAAAATTTTACCAAAAAGGTTGAATTGTGTATTTTTGCTTTTCCTCGTGAGTTAAAAGAAATACTCGCTCGCAAAACAAATTTCTGTGTGTTAGGGGTTGTAAAATAGTTATTTATGCGATTTGCCAAAAAAACTAAAAATTTTGGAAAAAATGTTGACATGTTTGGTAAAAGTTGGTAAATTATAGTAAAACGATTTACCAAATTAGCACTGCCGAGGGAAAGAGAGAAAAGTAGGATAGAAAGTTAAGTAGGGATATAAATATGGCTGCTACTATTACGGAAATAGCAAGAGAAGCAAAGGTGTCTCCAGCATTGGTATCGCGATTTTTCAGGAATGACCCGACATTACGAGTCTCTGAAGAAACGAGCAGAAGACTTGAAACCGTCGCACAACGCTTGGGAGGGCTTAAGATAAATCGTGCTGCACGTTCTTTATCAACTCAGTTAGCACATCAAGTGATTCTGCCTATCAATCGAAAATTAGCGGAAGTTGGACTGGGTTCGGAAGTAGCTAATTCCTTGATGAAAAGCTTCGAAGATGTAATGCATGAGCGAGATTTTCATGTAAGCATTAAACTTTTCGATGCAGACGATACAGTCGGGGCTTTCAAGAGGCTAATTGATTCGCCCGATCATTGCGACGGACTTTTGATTTTGACGGGAGCGGTAAATGAAGAAATAGCGAAATTGCTTCTTGAGCGACGTTTTCCTCATGTTGCGGAAGACCCCGAAGCAGAGATATTCGGTGTCAATACTGTAACCGCTCATGCAATAAGCGGATTGAGGCAAGCGGTCTTATATCTGCTTGACCTTGGACATAAACACATCGGATTTTTCGGACATCCCAAAGGAAGATATCCTTTATATGGTGCGGTGATGCTCGAAAATCAACTTCCGTTTAATGAGCGTTTTACTTGTATTGTTCCTAAACATGACCCGTTGATTATCAAATATAAGGAATGGCTAAAATCCGCTGGAAAACTGTTTAGCGAATGGCTTGGAGACAATCCCCCCGTAACAGCATTATTATGCCAAAATGACGATATGGCGTTTGTCGCAATGGAAGTTATGAAAGAAAAAGGTTTTGTTCCGGGAAAAGATATATCCGTTATTGGATATGATAACATCGAACAAAGAGGGAGTAAAGTTTGTGCACATCCCGTTTTAACGACAATTGACAACCCGACAGATGTTATTGGCAGGAGGTGCGGTGAGCTATTGCTCAATCAGATATTATATAAGCAAAAGAATATTGTCCACGAACATATTCCAACCCAGCTGATAGTGAGGGAAACGACAGGACCGGTTAGAGAGAGTTCAAAATCTTAGAATGGAAGTAGATATGGGAATTATGAGAGAAAGGAAAAAGCAGTTAAGGTTTAATCCTTTAAAATTCGGTTCCGGTGTGTTTGCCAGCTTGCAGCGTAGCGGTTGGTATATTGTATAAGTTGAGGTTTCTTTTAAGAAGGAGTAAAGAAAATGAAAGTAGTGAAAATGACAATTTGTGTTTCAGTGACAGTGTTGTTGCTCGCAACCGCAGTACAAGCAGCGTTGTTTTGTGATTTTGAGCCGGCAAGTGGATATGTTGCGGGGTCTACGTTTGGCGGTGTAGATGGTTGGAATGGCCAGGGACAGAACAGTAGATTGTTTGTAACCGGTGCTGGCCAAGCTTACGATCGTGTTCTTTCGGGAACACAATCGGGCAGAATTCGCAAAAATGGTATGCCAATGAAGTATCTCAATTCTGAATCGATAACTTCTGTTGGAGGCATTAAGTTTTTTGCTAATGTATCAGCGAGCGATGCTTATTCCGACCCGTATTATGTAGGTTCTCGCGGAATGCTTGCAACGGTCAGTTCTAGTCCTTCTCCGAGTCATCCCGGTTTGTATTGGAGATATTGGCAGTATGACAATGTCGGTGTGGATGACGGTGCAAACGATGAGTGTGAACTTTTGATTTACTCTTGGGCGGATGACGATGGCGAAGGTGATATGGATAGCGATGAGTGGTATTACA
>CAZKNI010000047.1:0-2815 GCA_964554055.1 uncultured Phycisphaerae bacterium
TTTCCTTCTCGCTTTAAATCCATGAGTGTTTTCATTGTTTCTTCGATAGATGTTGTTTTATCCTGCCAATGAGTCTGATACAAGTCGATATAATCACACTTAAGCCTCTTCAAACTTTGCTCGACCTCATATCGTATCGATTCGCCACCCAAATACTTATAACACGAATAGCCTTCAGAATCAAAATAATGGGTACCCTTTTTTGTGTGCCAGACAATTCCGCATTTGGTTGCAACAACGAGCTTATCTCGCCTACCTGCTATCGCTTTGCCAACAATTTCTTCGGACAATCCAAATCCGTAAACAGGAGCTGTATCTATAAAATTAACACCCATATCAATCGCTTTATGAATTGCGTTTATCGAATCATTCACATCTGTTCCTCCCCACTTCCACCCGCCAATTGCCCATGTTCCGAGCCCTATCACAGACGCTTTTATTCCCGATTTTCCGATAACGCAATATTTCATAAACTCAGACTCCTAAAATTGTCATAATAACATATTCCTTTCTGCCGATATAATATTATCCGGATATAGAGAAAGAATATATGAAATCAATATACACTCACATAATAGATTTTGCAATTACACGCAAATAATATTAGAATAAATATAATAAGTGAAAATAGCAAGGCTGGCACTCGCCCTGCCAGAGGATTTGATGTTTGTGCAAAGGGAAAAATACAGAATCCAAGATAGGATTCACCCGGGCGACGGAATTTTTTCTCTTTGGCAAACAGGTCAAGGGAGATTTTATGGACATCTGGTCCTTATTGCCTTCAGCGATAATTTTATTGATAAGTTGTTTTTTTGCATGTGCAGCTTTCGCTCTTAGGGATTTTTCCAAACACAAACTGGAAGAATTTCTCACTAAAAAGAATAAGCTTAATCGCTTTAAATACATACAAGAATATCAATCCGATTTACAGATGACCTGTGCTGTCATAAGGACAGCTGCTAATCTTGCACTTGTTTTGTTCATTGTCAGAATATTCGCAAATGATTACATCAATTGGCTTATCATCATACAAGCCTTTTTGCTTTCACTGATTTTGGTCTCGATTTTTTCGGTAATTATTCCCCAAACATGGGCAACATACGCTGCGGAGGAATTCCTCGCATACACGATTCCTGTTCTCCGCATAGCCAAAACAATATTTTGGCCGATTATTACACTGATGAACGGCATTGACATTCTCGTAAAGAGATTGTTAGGCATCGACAGAACGGAAGAAGATGAAGAATCCGTTCAACAAGAATTACTCGAAGCTGTCCAAGAAGGAGAAGAAGAAGGCGTTGTTGACGCGCAAGAGAGAAAAATGATTGAATCGGTAATCGAGATGAGAGCGATTACCGTTGGACAAATCATGACTCCGCGTACCGAAATTGATGCTATTGAAGTTAATCTGTCCATCGAAGAAATAAAACGATTAGCCACAGAACACGGACACAGCAGGATTCCCGTTTACGAGGAAAATCTCGACAATATTATAGGCATGTTATACGTAAAGGACTTGCTTCCGTTTGTCGGCGAAAAATTAGAACAATTTGACGTCCGCTCGATTATGAGGCAATGCTATTTTGTACCGGAAACCAAAAAGCTAAGAGACCTGTTCCACGAGTTTCGCGCCCAAAAAATACACGTTGCCATCGTCCTTGATGAATATGGCGGAACTTTAGGGCTTGTTACGTTTGAAGACATCATAGAACAGATTGTCGGACAAATTACAGACGAATATGAACAGCCCGAAGCACCCTTGATTAAGCAAATCGACTCTAAAACATTAGAAATAGATGCAAGAATGCGGATAGACGAGTTAAACGACGAATACAAGCTTGATTTACCGGAAAGCGAAGATTTCGAAACGATTGCGGGATTCCTTTTTTCAAGCCTTGGAAGGATACCCAAAGCCGGCGAAACTTTTCAATACCAAAATCTTCTTTTTACGATACTCGAAGCTGAAGAGAGGAAAATTAATCGAGTCAGATTAGAAATCCTTCCCGAAAACATAGCTACTCCTAATCCCGATTAATCTGTATATTTTACAAACGCTGCGAAAGCGTAAAATCGGGCATGTTCGTTTCACTCGCTTCGCAAAACTTCGCAGCGGGAGGAAACATAAAGAATTATTACGCTCCAACTCTGCTGTCTAAACGATTCTCATCTATAATACGAAAAGAAAACCCTGAATAACAAAAGAAGACTGGAAATCGATAAACCCCTTGACATTATCGCTTGAAAACGTTTAAAATAAAGTTATTGAGAAATTGCAAAAAACAGCTTTTCACGTAATTGCAGAATCTAAATACCGCTAAACACATACAGCAACTATTATATTTGCAATTACACAGCATAAAAGAAATTACGGAGAAGAAAAAATGACAACAACAAGTTTAACAGATGAATCTGTCGAGATAATTCAGCTTACAAGCAACGAAAGACATCACTTTTTCGGCTATTTCGATAAATGTCCGTGGAATCTCTCGCAAAAATATCTCTTAGCTCATCAAATCGACTTTTGCGATAGGCCATTGACGGAAAAAGACGTTGCAACGATAGGCATTGTCGATGCCGCTACGGGCACATTCGAATCGATAGCTCAAACTCGTGCTTGGTCGTGGCAACAGGGAGCTATGCTGCAATGGCATCCAGCTTATCCGGAAGACAAAATAATTTTCAATGATAGGCGTAGCGGAAAATTCGTTTCCGTTATTTACGATATCAACAAAGGTGAAGAAAATGTTTTGCCATTGCCGGTGGCAGCTGTCAGCAATGACGGTCGATATGCCCTTTCGCTAAATTTTGCGAGATT
>CAZKNI010000048.1:0-10469 GCA_964554055.1 uncultured Phycisphaerae bacterium
CTTCGCGGCGTGAGGAAATATAAAGGATTGATGATTGGCAGGCACAGCCTGAAGAGATTGTCGATTGCGGATTTCGGATTGCGGATTGTGGATTGAGAAGAGATTGCCGCGTCATTCGCTCTTCGGGCTCATTCCTCGCAATGACGTTGTCAGAAGCGACAGGCATAGCCTGTCTTCGCTCGCGGCGGAAGATGATGCGACAGCGAAAATCATTCCCCGCGCCACTTGCGAAGAAAAATTGTTAAGCGATGAAAGAAAGAACTTGTCTTTTTCGATATTCGAGTTAACGGATTAAAAAATCGTTCATGCCGGAAGATTTGTAAATTCGAGGAGCAGAAGGAGGGCCCGAAACAATGAAGGCTTCACAAGAACTCAACGACTCTATCAGCTTCAATCCGGCATTTGGGCCTAATACCGAAACTGTCGTAGCGAGAGCATCCGCGCTAGCAGTTGTCGGAGCGATTACGGTAACGCTGGGCAGCTTATCCGCAGGCAGCCCCGAATGCGGGTCGATAATGTGAGAATATTGTTTGCCTGCAATTGTAAAATATCGGCGATAATTTCCGCTTGTTGCGACAGCTTGATTGCGAATACCGATTTTCCATCTTAGGGACTGCAAAGGATTGTTACTTTTCGTCGTTTTGAAAGGGTCTTCGATACCGATAATCCAGATACGATTGCCAAAGCAGCATATCTCGCCGCCTATCTCTATCAAGGCTGCCCGAACGCCGGGAGTTTTTTTGATTGCATCGAGCATATAATCAATAATAAATCCTTTTGCAATCGCATCAACAGTTAAAGAAATGCCTCGTTCGGAAAATCTTATCGTATGCTCCGTTTCATTCAAGATTATTTTCTTATATCCGATATGGCTCTTAGCTTGTAATATTTCCTTTTCTCTCGGCAGCTGATTTGCTTCGGCAGAATGTTTCCATAATTTAATCAGGGGCGAGACAGTTATATCAAAAGCTCCGTTGCTTAAATCCGAATATTTGAGAGAAAGCTTTATTAGCTTATATGTATCGGGTGAAATGTGTATCGGGCGTTTAGCAGCTAATCTGTTTATTTTAGACAGCTCGGAATCGTTGCGATATGTACTCAAAAGGGCATCAAGACGTTTAAGCTCTTGACGTGCAGCGTGTAAGGCTTTAATGGCTTGCAGCTCACTGTCAGCGATTATTTTTATGTGGCTTAGAGTGCCCATAGCAACAAATGTTCCGCTGTCAAGCTCGATAGGCTTTGTTTGAGTGCTGAACAATGCAGGTTTTGAAGTCGATGAGTTTAGATGTTTGAGATTATGCTGCATCCGCCATAAGCTAACAGCGAATATCATCGCTACGATTATTGTTCCTATTGTTATAAAACGCTTATTTGCCATTTTCATTTATTTTTAATTTAGGTTTTACCTTTATCCGTTTTTGCTATTTATATTTACGGATTTTTTGAACGTTTCGTAATCGCATGTTATGTCTGTGTTTTTCAACGTATCAATGATGGCTGATACGGACGTAAATTCAAATTGTTTAAGTAATGCATTGAGTTTTTTTCGTGTTTTTCGCAGACCTATCCTGTGTCGCAATCGGCTTAAGGTTGGCATTGGCAGGACAGGCTGTTCCGGGTCAAATTCCCACGGATGAAAATACAAAACGGCATGATGATTGTGTTGTTGATATTTTTTTATTGAACTTGTGATTATACTCAACGGCAGCAATCTGAAATATCCGCCTCCGCCTACAGGCACGTTAAGCGTGAAAATTCGTCTTGTCATTACGGGCAACTCTAATATGCTATTGCCTGCAGGTGTAATAGCGTAATGTATCGCTGTCGGAGCTTCGGGCAAGCCATAAAGATTATGCCTGACGGGATATATTGACGAGTCGTATTTAAACCCGACATTGATAATCTCGTCGAGTGCCCAAGTTGTATTTTTCACGATAGAAAATGTTGGCGCACGATATCCGATTATCGGTTTGCCGATAATATCTTCGAGACTCTTTTTGGCTTTAAGCAAATCGTTGCGAAAGGATTGTGGCGTCATTTTCGTTATCATTATGTGATTCATCGAATGGCAAGCCAATTCGTGGCCTGCGCCGGCAATTTCTTTTATAAGCTGATTTTCCTTTTCCGCCAATCGGCCAAGAACGAAAAAAGTAGCATTGGCATTTCGTTCCGCTAGCGTATTCAAAATGAAATCCATTGCTAATCTAACTCTGCGCGGATAATGTGTGTGAGCATCTATTCCTGCGCGAGCAGCCAACTCGACATCGAAATATTCTTCGACATCAAAGCTAAGAATATGTTTGATTGTTGATGAATTTGTTTTCATAAAATTACAAAATTACGAATTTATGAATTGATAAGATTTTCCGTTAATATATCATATTAGATATAAAATAGATTACCCTTTCTTGCGACGGGAAACAACAAAAATGAAAATAAGCATTTTCGGACTGGGATATGTAGGCGTCGTCAGCTGCGGATGTCTCGCAAAATTGGGACATAAGATAATCGGAGTTGATATAAAAGAAGAAAAAGTCAATGCAATAAATAAAGGAATCTCGCCTATTATTGAGCCCGGGATAGCTGAACTTATACGCGAAGCGAGAGAATCCGGCAGCTTATCCGCAACGACAAATCATGAAAGAGCTATCGAACAATCGGAACTAGCAATCATCTGCGTAGGAACGCCTTCAAATGAAATAGGTGAAATAAATTCAACCGCAATAGAAAATTTGTGTGTGAAAATCGGGCAAACATTAAAAAATTGCTCGTCGAAATTGTTTACGGTAATAAATCGTTCGACATGCACCGTCGATGTTCATAAAAAATTACGAGATATTCTTGTAAGCGAATCTTTTCGCAAGGAAGGAGAATCGATAAATTATGTCGTACATCCGGAATTTTTGCGTGAGGGAACGGGTATCAGAGACTTTCAAGAGCCTAGCAGGATAATTTTCGGGTGTAATAGCCAATCGAGTCGCGATGTATTGAATCGTCTTTATCCCGGATTTAATGCCCCTGTTTTTTTTGTTTCTCCGGAAACAGCTGCTATGATTAAATATTCGGACAACTGTTTTCATGCCGTCAAGATAACATTTGCCAATGAAATAGGATTAATATGCAAAAAATTAGGAATAGATGCTCGTGAAGTGATGAATTTGCTTTGTAAGGATACAAAGCTTAACATTTCGCCAAAATATCTAAAGCCCGGTGCGCCGTTTGGCGGGTCATGCTTGCCCAAAGATTTACGAGCGATTATCAATGTTGCTCGAAAAGAAGCGATTGAAATTCCGATGCTCTTTCATACGCTCGAGTCCAATCGGCTTCAAACGGAAAAAATACTCAATCTTATATATTCCGAGGGCAGAGTGCCCGTAACAATTATAGGCATTACATTCAAGGAAAATACCGATGACGTGCGTGAATCGCCACTTGTTCATATCGTCGAGCAATTGATAGGAAAAGGTTATAGAGTTTCGATTTATGACGAAAACTTATCCGTAGCTAACCTGATAGGGTCTAATAAAGAATTCGCCTTTTCGGCAATTCCGCATTTAAAGGAATTGCTTTCGAACGATTTACAATCTGCAATAGATTCAGCTGACATTATCGTCGTGTATCATCGCTTAAAGGACGAAATATGGAAAACAATTAAGTTCAATAATAATCAAAAGATTATCGACCTTGCAAATATCGCTGTCTTACAGTCTCATTGCAGCTATACAGGGCTTTATTGGTAAAAAAGGATTTAGAATTTCTTTGCATAAACAATGTTTGTTGATATATGTTATTATATATAATTAATTATCCAATTATCTTTCGAATTAATGTAACAAATTAATGTAACAAATTAATGTAACGAATTAATGTAAAATCGAATCAATGTAAGAATTAATGTAAAATGTAACAAGTTTTATGTCTTAGGAGCAAAACGGATATGAAATCATTTGCCAAAACGATTACAGTTGCAATGATATCTGTGTGTATTATGACTGCTGGCTGTAAAAAACGTTCTAAGGCTTTCGTTGAAGTCGCTTATACCGAAAAGCCAGCATTAGGTTTGCCCGAAGGATTGCATACGATAGCATTTATTCCGTTTACTCAGGCTATCGAGGACGAAGCGGGAATATATACAGCACGAGAAAAAAAATGGGGCGATGTTATCGTTTCGAGTATCGCGGAAAAAATGCAATATTATGCGCGTAAATACGATATTCCGCTGAAAATCATCGAGCGTGAAGCAGTTGCTACAATAATGAAGGAAAAAGATTTAGCGGATGCCGGATTAGCTGAGGAAAACAAAGCGCTACAATTGGGTAAGCTTTCAAAAGCACAGGCGATATGCTTCGGAAAAGTCGTTATTGACATACAAACAGTTTCGGGCAAAGCAAAAACCGTAAGCTTTAAGAAAACAAGCTCGGGACTCGTTCCGAAAACGGAATACAAAAAACGGATAAAAAGAACGATAACGGTTGCAGCTACCGTAAAACTTGTAGCAACAGCGACAGACAAGAGCATTTTGACATTTAACAAGCGATATTCCAATACAATAGATTTAAAGCCGTCCGCTCTTTTGGGTTCGGATGCATCGGCAGCTGACTTGAGTCCCGAAGACGACGTTATTATGACGCTTATAACGCGCATTGTTGATGATTTTGTGGCACAATTGATGCCCCATGAAGTTCATCGCAGGATACCGTTAGCAAAAGTAAAATCCAAATCGGCAAAATCAGCTGTCAAGTTAGCTAGAGTTGGCGATTATGACGAAGCTATTTCTTTGCTCAAAGACGCAATCGAATTAAAACCTCAAGATCATGGAGCTGTATATAATCTGGGAGTTATGTATGAAGTGAAGAATCAGCTTGAAAAAGCTTTGAAATATTATAAACGTGCATATTCAATCAAGGATAAGGATTTGTATCTGACTGCTATTCTCAGAGTCAAAAGGCTGTTAAAAAAACGAGAACAGCAAGAGAATTAAAATTGAATAGGGTTAATTTTGTAGGAGATAGAAAAATGAAAAAAGTCACATTAGCTTTAATTGCTGTTTTGGTATCGTCGATAAGTTTGTTGGCAAATGAAGTTTCGGACGCACAAAACAAACTTTTAGCAAAACGAGCTGCAGAAGCTGATTGCTATCGTAAGCTTGCAGAACGAATAATGGGTCTAAAAATCAACTCCAATACGCTTGTTCGTGATTTTGTAACCGAATCCGACGAAATTCAAACAGAAGTTAACACGTTTATTAAGGGTATCAGGCTTGGCAAGCCCCGCTGGTATGACGACGGGTCGTGCGAAGTCAAGGGCGAAGTTACATACGAGAAAGTTGTAGCGACGCTGAAAAAAATTTATGACAGACATTATAAAGGAGATAAGATAAAGGCGTCTGATTTTGAGCAAATGATTACACGGAAACATCGTTCTATAATATCAGCTGTCGGCATGGGAGCACCTCGGCCCGATACGCCTGTCGATATTCCGGACGGAACCGTAGATACCCCTGCACCTCCGAGCCTTCCGAGATATCATATACCGGCACTCTGGCGGAAAATCGGGCCTCAGGGAAGATTGCTTGCTAAACGTGCTGCGGAACTGGACGCATATCGTAGGCTTGCAGAGCAACTTCGCGGATTTAAAATCACATCAAATACGTATGTTAAGGATTTTGTTACACAATCGGACGAAATTAATACGGAGCTAAATACGACTCTGAGAGGCGCAAAAGAAGTAAAAGTCTATTTTCATGACGACGAACCTATATGTGAAGTTACTCTCGAGATACCTTGGCGGAAAGTAATCGCTACAATTCGCGAATCTTATACCCGGCACATAAAAGATGATAAAATCAAAGCGTCCGATTTTAAGGAAATTACAACTCGCGTCGAAAAGAAATATTTCAGGGCAACCGGTATGGGCGTTCCGCCAGAGAGATTTTTAGCGAAGGCAAAATCAGCGATGAAAATAACGCCTCCGGATTGGATGAATAGGCCTATATCCGCTGTTGGCCAAGCACCTATTATGAAAGATAAGCCTTTAGCTCAAGCTAAATTATTAGCTGCACGAGCAGCGGAACTCGATGCCAAAAGGAAACTCGCGGAGCGAATTAACGGATTGACAATATCGTCGCAAACGACCGTAAAAGATTTTATAACGGAAAACGATGAGATTCGGTCGGAAATGATGAGCACGCTTGCCGGCGCATATATAAAAGATACGGAGTTTTCAGATGACATGGCAACTGTAACCGTTGAAATTCCGGGCTTTAGGGTTTGGAATGTTTTAGCTGACGAAATCAAATTAAAAGCAAAGCAATAACCGAGTTGAAAAAGAATAAGACTTTTGTAATAAGATTTGACAGATTATAGGCAATAAGCAGGAGTACCGATATGCTGAAAAAGTTAATTTGCGTAGCTGTAACGTTTGCGTTGATTGTGTGTTTCAACATGCTTTCAGGATGCGAAAAGAGAGAATATCACAAACACAAAGAAGTTCAACAGCATGACGTTGTTATTGACGAAGGACCTGTCGTCGAATAAACAGCATTGTGCAATAATCCTGTGCGTTATCCGTATATTATTGATTATCACGACAAAAACGTGTGAGGGGAATTTTTGCCTTTTGCTCGTTGTTCACGAGAGTTAACATTGTAAAAAATGCTGTAATTCTGTATTATTATAATTCATTATTAATCCGATATAGGTTGACTGCTATTCGGATTGATAGATTGAATTATATTTTGGAGTAATATATGGCGAAAGAAAAATTGCATGAAGATAGGCTTAACAAAGCGCAAAAAATGCGAGAATTGGGATATGACCCTTACGGGCACAAATACGAAGGAGTTATTTCTCTCTTACAGGCAAGAAAATTGTTTGACGAACAAAATCCGGAAAAACATCCTTCGGCACGAATAGCGGGCAGGATAATATTTTTGCGAGATATAGGCTCACTTATATTCCTTCGTCTTAGAGATTCAAGCGGAGAGCTTCAGGTTGGCTTGTCCAAAAAGCATTTGGGTGAGCAATGGAAATTGGCAAAATTGTTTGATTTGGGGGATATAATAGGGTCTGACGGAGAAATCGGGATAACCAAAACGGGAGAAATTACACTCTGGGCGAAAGAAATTACGATATTGTCAAAAGCACTTAATCCGCCTCCTGAAAAATGGCACGGATTGACCGATACGGAACTTCGATATCGTCAAAGATATGTCGATTTGTTTTCAAATCCCGATGTACAAAGGACATTTAAGCTACGCTCGGAATTGATAGCGGAACTTAGAACATTGCTTACAAGTAAAGGCTTTTTAGAAGTCGAAACTCCAATGATGCAAGCGATAGCCGGCGGAGCAGCAGCTCGTCCGTTTATTACTCATCATAATGCTTTGGACATTGATTTGTATCTTCGCATAAGCCCGGAACTTTACCTTAAAAGATTACTTGTCGGCGGATTTGAAAAAGTTTTCGAGATTAACCGTAACTTTCGGAATGAAGGTATCAGCACGCAGCATAATCCGGAATTTACGATGATGGAATTGTATCAAGCATATGCGGATTATAATGATATGATGAATATTACGGAAGAGATGATTTGTCATCTTGTCAGGAAAATTAATCCGGAAATGAAATTACCTTTTGGCGATTTGACAATCGATTACACGCCTGCTTGGCCTAAGAGAACATACGCTGATTTACTTAAAGAATATGCCGGTGTTGACATAGGAGATATTTCCGCTGTACGAGCAAAAGCTAAAGATTTAGGTATAGAGGAATCGGGCATGGACGACACGGTTGTTGTTAACGAAGTTTTTGAATATACCGTTGAAGATAAGCTAATCAATCCGACATTCGTTATCGATTATCCCGCTCCGCTATGCCCCCTAACAAAGCCTAAACCCGATAATCCGGACATTGCTCTTCGTTTTGAGCTATTCGTTGCAGGTATGGAATTGGCAAATGCATATACCGAATTGAATGACCCTGAAATACAAAAGCGAAATTTTGAGATTCAGCTTGAAGGTCAGGAAGAGACGATGGCTGTTATGGATACGGATTTTATTAACGCACTTAGATACGGAATGCCGCCTGCAGGCGGGTTAGGCATCGGAATAGACAGATTAATGATGCTTTTGACAAATTCAACATCTATTCGAGATGTGATTTTGTTTCCACTTCAAAAGCCTAAAGGGCAAAACGAATAATTCGGAGACCTAAAATGATTCGATTTGCTACTCGATATGCAAAGATGCAAGTTTTTGCCTTTGCTTACGGTGTACTTTTCGATATTGTAACAGCTATCCTTTTGGGATTTATCATTTCGCCTTTTTTGGGAATTTTTTTCGGGATAATATCGCTGCCTATAACATCTTTTATGCTGCTTTTTTTTCGCGACCCGATACGCAAAGCTGATAGAGAAACAATTTCTATAAATGAATTCGTTTGTCCTGCTGACGGAACTATAACGGACATTTCGAAATTAGATGAGCCTAAAGTTGGAGGACGAGCCCTAAAAATCGGGATTTTCATGAGCATATTCGATGTACATGTAAATCGATGCCCATGTTACGGAAAAGTTGTCGAAAAGATTCACACGCCCGGAGAGTTCTTAGATGCAAGAAGTCCCGAGTCTTCTTTGCGAAACGAAAGAAATGATTTGATAATTGCACCTAAATATGACCCGATACGTCCGTTGCCCGAAAAAATTATTGTTAGGCAGATAGCGGGATTAATAGCAAAACGAATTGTTTGCGATGTCAATATAGGCGAGGAACTTAAAGCAGGCGAGCGTTTCGGAATGATTAAATTCGGCTCGCGAGTAGAGCTTATTATTCCGGTAGAGCCCAAAGCAGATATCAAAGTTAAAATAGGACAAAAAGTTAAAGCGGGTAATGACATTTTACTTGTATATTGATGGCGGATTAAAGTTGTTACACACAGGAGAACGCAGAGTATGAAAGATTATCGGAAATCTACAATTCAAGAATATCTTATTGATTTATCTTCAAATAAAGATGCTCCCGGCGGGGGAAGCGCGAGCGCACTTTCAGCTGCTATCGGAGCTTCTTTAGGGGCTATGATATGCGAGTTTACAATTGGCAAAAAAAAATATGCAGATGTCGAAAAGCGAATTCGAGAAATTCTCGTAACGGTAACAGCTTCGCGCGATAAATTATTCGAGCTGATGCAAGAAGACGTTAATGTCTTTCATAACGAAATGGGAAAAGCATATTCTTTGCCTAAGGAAACGGAAGAACAAAGAGAGAAAAGAAAACAAGCTATAGAGCAAGCATGCAAGGCATGTGCTAAGCCGCCTATTGAAATAACACGAGAATGTGTGAATTTGCTTAAACTTTTGGCGGAACTTGCTGAAAAGGGCAATGTGATGTTGATTTCCGATGTAGGAGTTGCGTGTGAGTTGCTATGTGGCGCATTTGAAGGTGCAAAACTTAATGTTGAAATCAATCTTAAATATATAAACGATGAAAATTTCGTTACGAAAATTCAAGAAGAAATTATCCCCGCATCAGCTGAAGTTACAACACTTTCCAGCCAAATAATGCGTATTGTCCGCGACAAACTCAATGGCAAATAAGATTGCATATCAAATGAGCCGATAAAGAATATATATTTTCTATCGCAGAAATACACTTATAAGGAGTTGTTTATGTGCGGAATTGTTGGATATATTGGCAGAAAGCAAGCTAGCGAGATTCTTATTGAGGGGCTTAAACGTCTTGAATATAGAGGATATGATTCAGCGGGAATAGCTGTCATCAAAGAGAAAAATCTTGTTATAAAGAAAGCTAAAGGCAGGATAAGCACTCTGGAAGGCAGATTAACGGACGAAGTTAAAAATGCTACAATAGGAATCGCTCATACAAGATGGGCAACGCACGGCGAACCCAATGAGACGAATGCACATCCTCACACGGATTATGAAAATAAAATAGCTCTCGTCCATAACGGGATTATAGAAAATTTTGCTTCTCTTCGTAAATATTTGGAATCTCAGGGAATTCAATTTTCGAGCGAGACCGATTCGGAAGTTTTGGCAAAACTTATCGGACATTTTTACAAAAATGGAAATCTGGAACAAGCTGTCCGTGATGCTCTTTCCGAAGTGCAAGGGACATACGGAATAGCTGTTATTTGTTCCGATTGTCCTAATAAAATTGTAGCGGCTCGTAAAGGTTCTCCTCTTATCGTAGGAATAGGCAACAATGAATTTATCGTTGCTTCGGATGCTTCAGCTATTATTGAGCATACGAATCAAGTTGTATATCTCTCGGACGGTGAATTAGTAACGGTAAGCAGCGAAGGATTTCGCACAACAACTCTTGACGATATTCCCGTAACGAAAGACATTCAACAGCTTGAATGGAAGCTCGAGGAAATCGAACTCGACGGTTTTGAGCACTTTATGCTCAAGGAAATTTTCGAACAGCCACACTCACTTCGAACATGTATGCG
>CAZKNI010000049.1:0-12830 GCA_964554055.1 uncultured Phycisphaerae bacterium
GTCAAGCCCTAAAACTTCAAGATTAAGAGTTCGTTCCGGAAAGCTGAAACTTTCAGGATTAAGGCTTTTGTTTTTGATGTAAAACGCTTTTCGGTTTTAGGGTTTGACTCGCTCCGCGAAATTTCGCGATGGCAAGTGCAAGCTGTTCTTGCTCGCGACGGGAGAGACTGCGACGGCGCAAGCCATTCTCCGCGAATAAACTCAAAACAAAATGAATCACATTTCGCGGGCATAGCCCGATTTCGCGCTTTCGCATTGAGGCATGACGCAATGAGCAAACTTTATTTGGAATATGTAACATTGCAAAATATGAGAATGAGCAAAAGCCTGCATGAAGCTGAATAACATCATTGCGAGGAATGAGCTCGAAATATGCGTTCATAATAAGTTATTTTAGAAAAGTTAAAATGGCAGAAATTCTTTTATGTGAATTTTATGTTGATATACTTTTGTCCATTATTTTTGCTAATGCTCTGACTCGTTCCATGAGTTTCTCGAAAGATGACGGCGGAAAAGCTTGAGGGCCATCACACTTTGCTTTATCCGGACAGCTATGCACCTCAATCATAACGCCGTCTGCGCCGGCAGCTAATCCGGCTAGCGTCATAGGCGCTATTAGGTCGCGCTTGCCTGTCGAATGTGACGGGTCGAAGAAAACCGGAAGATGTGAATTTTGCTTGATAATCGGAATGGCTGAAATATCAAGTGTAAATCGAGTTTCATCTGAAAATGTTCTTATGCCGCGTTCGCAGAGAATTACTTGAGTATTGCCTTCAGCTAAAATGTACTCAGCTGACATCAGCCATTCGGAAACTTTGGCAGCTAATCCTCGTTTGAGAAAAATAGGTTTGCGAGTTTTGCCGACTTCTTGCAGAAGATTGTAATTTTGCATATTTCTCGCTCCGACTTGTAAAATATCTGCATATCGCTCGACAAGTTCGACATCGCGCGGGTCCATAACTTCGGTAACAACGGGAATGCCGAATTCGTCGCCAACGTCTCGCAAGATTTTTAAGCCTACTTCGCCTAAACCTTGAAAGCTATATGGACTTGTACGGGGCTTAAAAGCTCCGCCTCGCAAAATTCCCGCACCGGCATTTTTAACCGATTGCGCAACGCTTCGAAGTAGCTGTTCGTCTTCAATCGCACATGGGCCTGCGATAATCGTGATAAATCCTTGGCCAACCTTAACGCCTTTGATGTCAAAGATGCTGTCGTCGGGATGAAATTCACGTGAGGCAAGTTTGTAGGGTCTCATAATAGGCACGACACGCTCGACGCCTGTGATTTCTTCAATTAACGGGGCAATTTGAGGACGCTCTTCGCCTATAGCTCCGATAATTGTGCGAAACTCGCCTCTCGAAATGTGGGGTTTGAATCCGAACTCTTCTATACGCGATACAACCGCATCTATTACAGATTCGCTTGCTTCGGGTTTTAATATGATAATCATCGCTTAAAGTTCCTTGTTAATATTAAATGTTTAATCGTCTAAAGGTTCAAGGGCTTTGGGAAATGAGCCGAGCACAGTTAACTGTAAGCAGTGCTTGGCAACTTCAGCAAGAGCTTGCTGCATGTTTTCGTTTTCGTAATGACCTTCGGTATCAATGAAGAAATAATATTCCCAGCTTTTTTTTCGTGACGGTCTGGAATCTATGCTTGTTAGATTTATTTTGTATTGACGAAAGACATCGAGGACATCAGCTAATGCGCCCGCTTTATGTGCTGTTACGAACATAATAGCTGTCTTATCGTTGCCCGTACGTTTCGCGGGTTCTTTTGATATTACAATGAATCTTGTCGAGTTGTTCGGGTCATCCTCGATATTTTTACAAACGATGTTAAGCTGATATAATTCAGCTGCTAATTTCGAGCCAATAGCAGCTGAATTCGACTCTTGCGCTGCTCGTTCAGCTGCACGTGAAGTCGAGGGAACCGGTTGAATGTCGATGCCGGGCAAATGTTCCGCTAGCCAGATTCGACATTGTCCGAACACTTCCGGTTTGGAATATATTCGCTTGATTTTGTCTATTGGACAGTTGGCGAGTAAATTGTGATGTATTGGCAGAAGCATTTCGGCGCAAATTTTTACGTCGAGGTCTTGAAAAGCATCGAGGGTGTCAATTATGACGCCTCCTATGGAATTTTCAACGGGCACAACGCCTAAATCACAATGTCCTTGAGCGACTTCGACGAAGACTTCACGGATATAAGATACATCTGTGTAATTTACCGAGCTACCGAATTTCTTGATGGCAGCTAAGTGTGAAAAGCTCCCTTGAGGACCTAAATAAGCGACGCTTAGAGGTTTTTCAAGTGAAATGCATCCGCTCATGATTTCGCGATAGATAGCTTTGAAAATCTTGTCGGGTAACGGACCTTTATTTAGCTGATGAATTCTTTCGAGTACTTGTTTTTCTCTATGGGGCGCATAAATTGATGCACCGGTATTATTTTTGAGTTTGCCTATTTCGATAGCAGCTTGTGCCCTTTGATTGAGTAAATCAATTACTTGCTTGTCGATATCGTCAATTTTCTGACGAAGTTCCGTTAATTTTTCGGATGTTTTTTTGTCCATAAGAGTTTATCCTGAATATATTTTGCCTGAATAAGCTTTTCTAACAGATTATTGAGACACGGTCAATAATAAATGTCTTATTGCTTGTATTCAACGTTAAGTGTTATTATTATATTTATGTCAATGATTGTTCACAAACTTTTGTTGTATTGTGTGAAAATTTTCGGGATATTCGGTTACTGAAATTTTTATAGTGTATAGGAGTAAAGAGTATGTCTAAAGCATTATTTGTTGTGATGGACGGGCTGGGCGATCGAGGAGCTAAAACACCGTTATCGGAGGCGAAAACGCCTAATTTGGATAAGATAACACCTAATTGCTCTCTCGGGCTTTTATATACTCTCGGTGCAGGCCAAATACCCGGTTCGGATACAGCTCATTTGGCTTTGTTCGGATATGACCCTCACAAATATTATCGAGGAAGGGGACCTTTTGAAGCATTGGGCGCCGGAATGGAATTGAAGCACGGCGACGTAGCGTTTCGTGCTAATTTGTGTACGATAGATGAAAATATGATAATTCTTGATAGAAGAGCTGGCAGAGCTGATTACGGAATGGACAAGATATATGAGACGCTGGACGGTATGAAGATAGATGATGTTACCGTGCACGTGTTGCATACTGTTGAGCATCGCGGAGCAATTGTGTTTTCCGGTCCGGGGTTGTCGGCAAAGGTAACGAATACAGATCCGCATGAAGTTAATCAGCCCGTTGCACAGGCCCAGGCACTCGATAGCGAAGCGGAGAAAATGGCAAGAGTGATGAACGAATTTACCAAAAAGACGTATGAACTTTTGAAAGAACATCCGGTAAATAAAGAGCGCATCGAAAAGGGGCTTAAGCCTGCAAATATGGCTGTCATTCGCGGAGCGGGTATTTTTGAAAAGATAGAGGGACTGAAAGAGCGATTTAACCTGAAAGCTATCTGTATTGCAGGGGGAGCTTTGTATAAGGGAGTTGCAAAATATGTCGGAATGGACGTGATTGATGTTCCCGGTGCAACCGGTACGACGCAGACCGATTTGAATGCCAAAGCTCAAGCTGTTCTTAAAGCTGCTGACGATTATGACCTTGTATTTGCTCATATAAAAGGAACAGATTCTTGTGGACATGACGGAGACTTTGACGGCAAGATGAAGATGATAGAACGAGCTGACGCTGAATTTTTCGATAAAGTAATCGGGAAATTTGATGTGTTTGTTATCACGGGCGATCATAGCACGCCTGTTGCTGCTGGCAGACATACCTGTGATGCAGCTCCTATTTTATTCCAGAACGAGACAGCTCGTCCTGACGGTGCGAAAAAATTTACGGAGCTTAATTGTGCGAAGGGTTCATTAGGTCAGCTGACAGGAACGGAACTTATGCATTTTATTCTCGATTATTTGCATAAGGGACATATGTTTGGCGAATAATTTGTAAATGTACATTTAAAAAATCGCTTTGCTACAATAATAGACAGGCAGCTTATTGCTGTTCGCTACGAAAGTATTTTTCTGTCAGCGAGCTGATTTTAAGATAGCGGAATATATTTAGCATATAAAGCTTATTTCTGTTGCAAATGTTACAGCTTTGTCAATGAATTATATTATTCGGTTGATTCTTGTTGATAATCCCTTGAGCGGAATATCCGATAGAAACAAAAAGCTGCAACGAGCAAAATTATTGCCCATGAACCTATCATGAAACACCAGCCGCCTATGTTCATCTGTGTCATCCTCCATATATGATAGATGCAAACGGATTTTTATTGTTTATCTTTCTTTGTTGCTTGGCTTGTTGTTGGAGTCGCATTTACAACTTGCCAAGCATAGCTTATATTGCCGAATCTGTCTTGTGCTTTTAAGGAAATCAAAATGGGTTCGGATGTATTTTTGCTTAACGGAATGAGTGTCTCGATATATTCCGATTTGCTATCATAAAGTTCGTCTGCGGGTGCAATGTATTGCCAATTTTTTGCACTGTTGATTGTAATGCCGGCGTTTGCGATTTCTGTCATTGAATCTACAATGTCAGCTGTTATCAATAATTGTTTGTTTCCGTTGTTTGACGTATCGATAGAACATTTGAGGTTTTTGATAACAGGTGGCGTATTATCGACAATAAATTCATCGGAAATTCTCTTGGCTATTTTGCCCATGTCTGCTGGATTTGCCAAAGCATCACTGGCGATGACTTTAACTTGATATTTTCCGTCGGGAACTGTTTTAGGATTCCATTGTAATATTTGTTGGGTGTAATCTTTTTTCAACTCAATCCAATATTGAGTTCCGACTCGTTTAAGATATATATCGAATCTTAATTTATCGCCGTTAGGGTCTTTCGCTTTCCATGTGATTTTGTAAACTTGTAATGCTGGCGATTTTGGTATGTTTGGAATTTGGGACGCTTTGTTGGATTTTGAATTATGCCCGGTGTTTACAATAACAGCTGTCAATTCAGGCGGAAGATTATTTTGCATGTAAGCGATTTGTACCGAATCAAGAACAGGAGTTGTGTGCTTGTCAGATTCGAATAATGCTCGATATTGCAAAAATCGCGCAGAGGGCGAAATGATTCGTCCGTTGTCAATGATGGATTGCCAGTCAGACCAGCCTGGCTGATCCGGATTGGAAATTACGCTGGAACGCGTCTGAATTTTTATCAAGCGATTTTGAACAGCTTGTTCGGGTGTAATTTTTATCATGCCCCATTTGCAGATTTGTTTCCCATCGAACACTTTACTTGTGTAAATTCCTTTTTGAGCTATTTCATGAGTAAACTTTATTACCTTAGCTGAGTTTGCTGTTCCCGCTATTATCCGTTTATTACTGTCGATAGCTAAACTCATAATAGAATCAGATTTTGTTTTTGCATACATTGCAACTTCTTCGGTAGCTGGATTTATTTGATATATAATTCCGTCAGGTGCTGTTCCCAAATAGAGTTTATCGTCTTTGGCAATCATAGAGAGTATATCAACCTTATCTCGAAAGACCTCATTGACAAAGCCTAACGAGTCGATTTGATAAACAGCATTTCCTTTTGTAGGTTTGACAGCTGGAGGCATTTTCCCCATTTGCATTCCTTTTAATTCCGGAGGCATTTGAAAAGGCATTTGCTTTGGCGGCTCGTCTGTTTTATGAGTTTTATTTTTAATGTTATGTTTTTTCTTTGTGTTTTTTGATTTTGAGGTATTTGATGTCAAAGGGTGTCCAGCCGGTTTTTTAAGGTATGCTCGAGCTTGTCCTTTGGATTGTCGGCCTGAAGCTGTTGCAATATAAATCAATCCGTTATCTGTTATCGCTATTGCACTGATTTCAGGTTCATTTGCATCGTAAATAGCGCGTGATTTGTATTTCCCGTTGGCGCCTTTTTGAATTTCATAGATTATGCCGTCTTTATCAGTTCCTACATATATTGTATTATCGGAGGAGACTGCTAATGAGAGCAGATTATTTTGTTTACACTCGAAGATACATTTTGAGCCATTTGGGTCTATGCAGAATAGCTTTCCTTTCGGACCTGTTGCAGCTAATAATTTTCCGTCGTTTGTAAGTTTGAGCTTCCAGATATAATTCGTTTGTTTGTCTTCGAATATCAGTTTAGTCTGTTTGTTTTTTGTTGCTGAGTTGATTTGATATATTTTTCCTTTGGCTCCGCCTGTGCCGATATATATGTTTCCCGATTTGCCGACTTCAATTGAGAAGATATATGGCTGATTGGCTTTGTATAGGACACTCCATTTTTTATTTTTATAGATAAACACTTTGCCTTCGGGGCCGGTGGCAGCTATTATCGAGCCATCAGGAAGGCATTTAACTTCGAAGATAAGATTGACATCTGTTCTGTCTTTTAGTAATTCTATCTGCCTTGGGCCGAGGCGCAATTGGCCGAAATTGCTTATAATTAAATTTTCGGTTTTTCCCGCTTTAAAGTCTTTGCTTTCGGATTCTTGCCAATATTGAGTTTTTACCGCTTGACTGACAGAAAAGGTGCAAGCGGTGATAAGAATTGTCAAGATTGATGTTAAACGTGTTTTCATTTTGTTATTCTCCCAGATTTCATAAATTTTCATTTTGCCCTTAAATTGTATGTTGATTATTTGTTTCTTTTAATGTTTAAACTTAATTTGGCTTTACCGTAAATAACATATTCCGAGGGAATTTCAAATTGTTTATACTCAAAAATCATACTTGTAAGTGCAGGTTCTGCTTTTGCAATTTGAGTAAGTCGCGATTCCGGTAAAGCTGGCATCGCTACACCGTGAGTTCCGAGTCCGGTTTTCTTCGTTTTAATTGTGATATAAAATCTGTCCGAACGAAATTTGGTTACGTGTTTAATCATATTATAAAGTTCTTTGACGTTTGTAGGTTTATATATGTATGGATTTGCCATTCTATCGATTAGCAATCTTGAATACATTCCTCCGATTGTTATTGAGTATTTTCCGTCGGGCAAATCCGAAGGAATCGTAAACGATATTTTTGTTACAAAATCACTTTTTTGTATTCTGGCGAGTCTGACGAGTATATTTGCTTGTTCATGGGGTTCATACGAATTTTTGTCTAAAGAAGCTTGTGTGATTTCTGCATATTTGCTGACATTTTCGACTTTAACGTCGAGATTAACTTTCTCGAGTTTTTTCATTTTAAAATCATTATTTAGCATGATAAAAGTCGGTTCAGCTATATCTGCAAGTATTGGCTTGACTGATGCATCGCTTGTAATATTGTCTATTTTGATTGGAGCGAAATCTTCAAATTTTAATTCTCCCGTATATTTGATGGAATGCAATTCCGGTAAATCTTTTCTTGCAAGAATAGATTCGTTCACGCATATTAGAAGAAGAATGGGAGAAAGTTTTTTGTGCATAGCAAGCTGATAATGATAAGCAAGTTTTTGTCCTGTGAAATCGACGTTTACGGTTATAGGTGTGAGTTTTGGAACAGGTCCGAGTTTGCCCGCGACAGCTGTTGCTTGATCGTGATATAATGTTCCGATAGGTTTGTAAGCGGAACCTAATTTAAACGAATTTACAAGATTGGCGATAACGCTGTGAATAACACCTGCTGCGATTGGCAACTCTACAGGGCCTTCTGCAAACATCGGGTGTCCGAATCCCCAGAATCTATCGCCAATGCGTTCCGTTACAGTTCCAATTCCAGCTAAATTCAAATCTCCGATGACAAGCGGAACGGAAAGGACGCCAGCTGGAATAATATCGTTTTGTTTTGTATCGTTCGGTTGATTTACTCCGCCGGAGCTGGCTCCCGCCATAATTAGAGGAAGATTTTCTTGTTTGAAAATAGATTGTAACTTTCGGAATGTTTTAAAGCTTATTACCGAAACGGATATTGGCGTAGCGAGCGGCCTTAGGCCTATCGGCAAGAAGGATTGTTTGTCTTCGCTTTGTTGATTTTTGTAAGGTTGTATGTTCTTTTCGGTGTTTTTGCGAGTATTAATCCAAACAAATCTGTCGAATTGTTCAAGATTTGTATTGTTTGCCAGAGCTTTCATCGTTTCTACAAAAAGCTGTCTGTCGGCATGAACTGATGTTTGTTTTGTAGATTTCGCAGTTTGCACTGCGAGCATTTGCTCTATTGGCTGAACTCCTCCTGTAGCGAATCCCGGTCGTGAAAGAGGCCAGCCGTAGGCAACAGCTCCTGCCATTTTGAACTTTCCGTCGTCAGGGTCTTTAAAATATACGGGAGAGCCGCTCATGCCGGCAATAACGCCTGTTTCTTTGAGTCGTTGTCCTGATAGCTCAACGAGAATTACGTCAAGCTTGGGGTTGAAATTATGAATGACGTCAAGAACAGTTACATCGAATTTTTCGATTTTTGTTCCTTTGAATATGCTCAGACCGTAACCTTTCATCCCTGCGTGGATTTTTGACAAAGAAAGATGTCTGGCAGGGTCGAAAGCTGAAGGCGGAGATTTAGGTTTGGCAAAGCTCGCAGATATATGAGTAAATAGCGAAAGCAAAATTGTTAGAGTTGTAACTAAAATGCAGATAGAGTTTCTTTGCATAATTAACATCCTTATCGAGAAATTTCTGTGTACTTAATATTATGTTCTCACGTTGATATTTGGCATTATGTATAATGAATATCTTAATAGGATAATCGTCTTGTAGGGAATTTTCCACAACTTTATTTCATAATAGATTTTCTTGCATTTTTAAGAGTATAGCTGTTATATTTATTGTGTTCGCTTTATGTTTCGGCGCCCGTAGCTCAGTAGGACAGAGCAACGGTTTCCTAAACCGTAGGTCGCAGGTTCGAATCCTGCCGGGCGCGTTTTGATTTCCAAAAAGTCAATAATATGCAATATTCCGGTAATATTTCGAAGTTTTTGAATTGTTTTTATTTATATTTTGTTTGAAGGAGTTTAACAGGTGCAAGATATATCTAATCTTAAGTATGATGCCAACGGGTTGATTCCTGCGATTATTCAGGATGCTGAGACAAACGAAGTGTTAATGATGGCGTATATGAATGAGAAATCGTTGAGAGCTACGATTGAAACGGGTAAAACGCATTTTTGGTCTCGTTCGAGGCAGAAATATTGGATGAAGGGCGAGAGTTCGGGACATACTCAGCAGGTTAAAGAAATATATATTGATTGCGATAAAGATACGCTGTTGATAAAGGTCGAACAAATTGGCGGAGCATGCCACGAGGGATATAGAAGTTGCTTTTTTAGAAAGCTTAAAAGCGACGGACAGTGGGAAATTGTCGGAGAAAAAGTTTTCGACCCGGAACAGGCGTATAAACAAAAATGAGATTGTGAGATTGTAAGAAGTAAAACAAAAATGATGTGTATATGAATTATCGAGTCGGGCAATCGAGTCAGTTGACTTTGTACTGGTACGGTGTACTGATAGCTTTTGCCACCGTTCTTGGTATAGGCGGATTGCTATTGGAATATGGATTTATTCGTCCAGATCCGGTGACTCATTTGCCGACGACGGCGCCTCCTGTTTCTGTTGATTTATTGCATGCAGCTGAGTATCTTGCGATTTGTTGTTTTATTGCCGTTTTGTGGAGCAAACAGATTTTTGAGGGCGATAAGTGGGCGTTTTTCAAAGAGCATGTGATTGAGCATGTTTTATCGGTATTGGCTTTAGGGGGGCTTATTGTTACACTTAGCTCGCATTTTCATTTATCGGAAGTGTATAGGCGGGCTATATCGACGGGCTTGACAATCTATCTTGTGCTTCAATTGTTGATTGTCTTCGTTAAAGTTAATACGTTTTTTATTCGTTCGTTGTTACATCCCGCGCGGGCTATTCTTGTTGGATTTGGAATGCTGATTATTGTAGGTGCGTTGTTATTGACACTGCCTTGTGCAAGTTATTCATATACTTATTCCGATTTTGGTCATAATTTTGTAGAAAATTTGTTTACAGCTACAAGTGCTGTTTGCGTTACGGGATTGATTGTTCGTGATACCGGGACTGATTATACTCCTTTTGGTCAGCTTGTGATAATGATATTGATTCAGTTAGGTGGATTAGGAATCATAATTTCCGGAACAGTTCTTGCGTTGCTTATAGGCAGGCAGGTTAGCTTGCGCGAAGTAACCGTTTTGCAAGATATGTATAATCAACAGGCATTAGGTCAAATCGGAAGAGTTGTAAAGTTTGTTGTTTTCTTTACTCTTGTTGTCGAAGCTATCGGTGCAGCTTTAATGTTTTCGTTATGGAAAGATATGTCTCATAATTATATTGATAGGATTTTTAGAAGTTTGTTTCATTCTATTAGTGCATTTTGCAACGCTGGCTTTGCTTTGCAAAAGGATAATATGATAAAATTCGCTAGATGTTGGCAGGTTTATCTTGTTATGTTGCCGTTGATAATAATCGGGGGGCTTGGATTTCCTGTTCTGTTAAATGTCGGCCAGATATTAAGATATAAAATCTCATTATTTTGGAAACGTCAAAAGCGTGATTCGGATTTGGACCAGTTTCGTATTGTAACGTTGAAATTACACAGTAAAATCGTTTTGCTTACGAGTGCTTTATTAATTATTGCGGGTACGTTTGCTATTTTTGTTCTCGAAAGGCCTACGGAGAATTTTCGCTGGGGCAGAAAAGTGGAATTGGAAGATATTGCGGTACGAACAGACCCTTCGGTTATGAGTCAGCATAATGCAAAACAGCGATTGTTAGATGCGTTATTTTTGTCCGTTTCAGCGAGAACAGCTGGATTTAATACAGTTGATATGTCATCAGGGAAATTGCATGCATCGACATTTTTGGTTTTGATAGCATTGATGTTTATAGGTGGCTCACCTGCATCGACAGCTGGCGGCATAAAGACGGTAACGTTCGCTTTGCTTGTTGCAACCGTTTTGACAACGCTTCGTAAACGTTCGAAGGTTGAGATGTTTAGACGCACGATTGATACTCCTATAATTAGGCGTGCAATTGCACTTGTCGTTTTGTTTTTTGGACTTGTTTGGCTTGTGTCGCTTGCACTTGTAATAGCTCAGCCTCAAATGAATTATCTCGATTTATTGTTTGAGTCGGCGAGTGCATGCGGAACGGTAGGCTATTCGATGGGAGTTACTCCTCAGCTTAATCTTGTCGGCAGATTGATAATAATTGTTGCTATGTTCGCAGGTAGGCTTGGGCCTTTGACTTTACTCTTTGCGATAGCTAAAAGTGGCGTTACAATAAGGTATGAGTATCCGAGAGAAGAAGTTATAACGGGATGAGCGAAAGGAAATATGTCAGGAACAAATAATCATTGTAAATAGAAGAATGGAAATATGTGGGATGTGAATAATGGCAGAGCGAATAACAATAATCGGATTAGGCAGGTTCGGTAAGAAGTTGGCGCAGGCACTGTCAGCTTCAGGTGCGGAAGTGATTGCAATTGATAAGTCGAGGCAGATAATAGAGAGTATTCGTGATCAGGTTACGATGGCAATTAGGCTTGATTCGACAGATGAACAGGCATTGCTTTCGCAGGGTATAGACGACGTAGATGCAGCTGTTGTTGCAATCGGAACGGATTTTGAAGCGAATGCTTTGACGACGAGTACGCTTAAGTCTATTGGGATTAAGCGAGTAATAAGTAGAGCAGGTAGCGAGATAAGAGGAGAGATATTGAGACGGATAGGGGCGGATGAGATTGTATTTCCCGAGCATGAGTCAGCAACGAAATGGGTACATAGATTGTTGCTTCCGAAATTGCTTGAATCGATAGAGATTGGGGAAGGACACAGTCTTGTAGAGCTTCAGGCGCCTGAAAAGTTTCATAACAAAGATTTGAGAAGCTTGCAATTAAGGCAGAAATATAACATAAACGTTGTTGCAATACGGAGGGTTGCGAGCGATGGCGATTCATCCGGAAGAGGAAGACAGAAGATTGTCATGCCTATGCCCGAGACGGTAATTGTTCCCGGTGATGTGTTGTGGGTAATCGGTCCTAATCAGGCGATAGCAGCTTTTCAGGAGAAATAGGAGATAAATAGAAATGCTTATAGGGATTTTTTCGGATACTCATGATAATCTTGATAAAATTAGAGAAGCGATAAAGTTGTTTCGAGAGAAAAGAGTCGGAGCTGTTATCCATTGCGGAGATATTGTTGCGCCGTTTTCAGCTAAGCTTATAGATGCGGAACTTGACGTTCCTCTTTATGTTGTGTACGGTAATAATGACGGAGAAAAAGAGGGATTGAAAAAGGTGTTTCCGCAGATAACGGAGCCACCTTTGTTGTTGGATATCGAGCATAAGATAATAATTGTTAGCCATGATTTTTCGCAAGTACCGTCGGAGATGATAGAGCAGGCAGATGTACTTGTTGCCGGACATACTCATGTTTCCGAAATAACGGAAAAAGACGGTAAATTATGGATAAATCCGGGTGATTGTAGCGGATGGTTGAAAGGAAGAGCGAGTGTTGCTATACTCGATACGGAAAGTCTGAAATCCGAAATTATGGAATTGAAATAGGATTGTTCAAAATGAAAAAAGTTATAGCTGTCATTTCGTTATGTGTTTTCGTCGGATGTGTAGAGCGGACGGTAACGATTAATACGGAGCCTAAAGGAGCGATAGTTTGGCTTAATGATAAGGAAGTTGGCAGGACTCCTGTAAAAGTTCCTTTTGACTGGTATGGCGATTATGATGTAATTATCCGTAAGGAAGGATACGAAACACTTAAGACTCACAGGAAGCTTGTTCGTCCTTGGTATGAGTATATTCCGATTGATTTGTTTGCGGAAGTGTTGACTCCTGCGGTAATTCACGATGACCAT
>CAZKNI010000050.1:0-3902 GCA_964554055.1 uncultured Phycisphaerae bacterium
CGAAAAACAGTTTCCGCATCCTACAAAATTTTCATAGCTATTGAAGGAGCACTCCTCGCATTAGAACAAAACAAGCCTATCATTGCAGAGTTACAAATCAAACAAGGATATAATGATGCAAAATTCTATCAAAATGAAAAAGGCAAATATGAACTTATAATGTTGGCTTTAGCGATGTTAGACAGCAGAGCCAAACTTGCTCAGCTTCCTGCGGAGTTACGATGCAACAAGCAAGCACGAAATAAAATATGGAAAAATCTGATTGCAATTTTGCAAGTCAACCCACAATTCGGAGAGCTTATATTTGACAAAATCGTTAATAGTAATAACGGCGCTAATATAGAAAGATGTCCGCTTTCCGGACAAGCGGATATTGAAATATATGCTCGCGTCCAAAATGCGATTAGAAATGAAAAATTCCCTCTTGCTGAATCAATGCTAAAACAATTAATACATAGAGAAAATGTTTCGAGTTTTCTTAAACAGCAAGCTGCTATATTGCTTGCCAATATTTTTGAAAAACAAGGAAAATTCGTAAAAGCAGCTAAAATAATCGAATCAAGTATAGACGCAAAAAACAACAATAACAAACCAAATTGCAAGTTACTCGCAGAATCGGCACGATTAAGTTGGCTAGCGATGCGAGCTAAACCTAAAAACAATATATGCAAAGAAGCTTTCATCAAAGCTGCAAGAAGGTTGATACTCGCATGTCCTGAAAACCCGTATTCCGATAGATTTAAATTGTTGATAGCTGACGAGCTATGTGAAGAAAAAAAATTTAATGAAGCAATCCAATGGATAGAGCAAATCTCTCCGGGCTCAGAATTTTATTTGCAAAGCAGAGCGGAACGCGTTCTCATATTGACTCGCGAATTTAAGGACTCTATTACTCGTGCGGGACAAAGCAATTTTATTCGTAATCTAGCGAATCAAATAGAATCCGCTTGTACAGACATGTTAACGATTGCTGCTGCCAATCAAGCACAACCCGACAATCCCAAACAATGGAAACTCGACAAAGCGCAAATACAAATTATCGGTGCCGCTATTTTAGCAACAGTCAACATTCTCACAAACGAAAATATTGCACGAACAGAACAAGCTAATTATTTATTAAGCAAATACAAACCTATTCTCGAAAAATACGAAAAAAGTTCGTCTTCCGCTGTCATATCGCAAATAAACACTCTGTTAAAACAAAATAAAGCTGATTCCATAAAACAAGCTATTGCTCTCGCGCGAAAACTGCTTACCCAAAAAGCTAACGACAAATCTCATTCCAAGCAAAACACATCCGTAATTATTGCTATTCTTGAAACTGCACATCAATATATGTTAACTCATTATGCCAATCCGATAACAAACTCTAATCCTCTTGCAAAATTATCTCTCGATTTAGCGAAACAATATAGAAATAAATTACTCAACAACAATATTATTTCCTCAACACAATACAATAAATTCATCACAATATATGCAATTCTTGCATCTGACAGCGGACAATATCAGCTTGCCGATAAGCTATTAAAAACTGTTTCCACAATTCCCCGCGAATATATAATTGATGTAAAATTAGCAAAAGCCAGAATTGACTTTGCTAATCAAAATTATATGTCAGCAACACGCAAAACAATGGAAATTCTCCAGCAAGTTCTCCCTTCGGATATCAGATATTGGCAAAGCCTTATTTTAAATCTTTCATCTCATCTAAAAATTGGCTCCGACCCTGCTCAAATTGTCAATGCTATCCTCGCTCGAGCTGCCGAGCATCCCCAAATGGGAACGACAGCAACCAAAAAACAATTGACAAAAATTCTTCAAGCTGCCCAAGCCAGAATTAAAATAACAACAAAAGCACAACAAAAATAAAATTTCATATTCTTTTTTTTGTCTTTCGCCGATTTTTAGGTGAAATGCCAAAATATTTCGTAAACAATCTGCTAAAATACAAAGGGTCATTAAAGCCCGAGAGCATCGATATTTTTTTTATTTGAAAATGAGTATTCATCAACAACTTATGAGCATAATTTAATCTTGTCCATATCAAATATTGCTTTATAGCTCTGCCCGTATGTCTCTTAAAAATAGCATTGACATAATTCGGAGAACGTCTGACCATTCCGGCAAGTTCGGAGATGTGTATCTGCTCTGTAAAATGTAAATCGATATAAGACTTTATCTGCTGAACGATATCTTCATGATAATCGTTATTATATAGCGTTGTTTTGTCCATAAATCTAATTGCACTCAAACAAGCTTTCATTAAATTGGAAAGAAACAAAGCGCGCGCAACAACATCTTTTCGTATATCGGCTGACCGAGTTATATTCCACAATTCTTCGCTGTCAAGTAAATATGATGTTATTCTGTCTTCTACATAATATCCCATTTTCGGCGTATATCTATGAACAAAAAAGTTTACACCTTTCGGCGTAATAACAGACCAAAGAACAGCATAAGACTGATATCTTTTCCAATATCGCTCACAGTGAGCCGTTTCAGGCAAAATTACATAAAGTCTATCCGGAACAAGCGACAATTGCCTATCAGGAAGGTGCAAGCAAGCTTTTCCTTCAATAGAAACAACTGTTTCAACAAATTTATGATTGTGCATTGGCGTAGGAGTGTTTACAGGCTTACGTAATATGTCCGAGTTCCTATTATCCAAAGCAAGAAACTTAACTTGCCCTCGCATCAATCGCTTCAACATTGTCTCAAGGGCACTTTTAAGCATATTATTTGTCGTTGATTTATCCATATTTTTCATTAAATAATCTATCAAAATTATAGCGTCATTTGCAACAATATTTGATAAATTAAATTCGGAAATAATTAAATTTCGAATTTAGGAGTCTTATGTATGTCAAAATTAGCGATTACAGGAGGCAGACGAACAATCTCGAAAGCGATGACAAATCGAATTCCATCTTGGCCAATTTTACATGAAAATATTCCCGATATCCTAAAAACACTCTATTTATCCGGTAAATGGTCATTCAACGAAAGATATGAACAGCGTTTTTCGCAAGCGTTCGCTGCTCATCATTCCGCACAATTCGGAATATTCATGACAAACGGTACGGTTACGCTTCAATGCGCATTAAAAGCCCTTGGCATAAAAGAAGGCGATGAAGTAATCGTTCCCTCTCTTACGTGGATTGCAACAGCAATGTCAGCTATCTATTTAGGTGCTAAGCCGGTTTTTGTCGATATTGAACCTGATACCCTTTGTATCGATACCGAAAAAATCAAAAAAGCTATCACTCCTAAAACAAAAGCTATAATCCCCGTGCATCTTTACGGTTCACTCGCTGATATGGAAGCAATTATGGACATCGCAAATAAATATGGAATCGCTGTCATTGAAGATTGCGCACACGCACATGGAAGCATATGGAACGGAAAAGGAATCGGCAGCATAGGCAATGTCGGCTCGTTTAGCTTTCAACAATCGAAAACATTAACAAGCGGCGAAGGAGGAATCTGTATTACAAACGACACTGAAATTGCAACTAAGATTTTTCGATTAAAACATATCGGTTATGATTATAATTCGCAACAAGGTCAAGCCTGTTCGTTTCCTCCAAAAGGTCTGATTTGCTATAATTTTCGAGCAACGGAATTTCAAGCTGCTATTTTACTGGAAAATCTAAAATATTTACAATCGGAAACAGAGCTACGAGATAAAAATGCAAATATTTTGCGAGAAATGTTAGCTGACATTGACGGCGTGAAAGTTCAGTCACGTGGAAGACTCGCAGATTTACAAGGATATTATATGTTGGTTTTACTGATAGATACTAAAAAATTCAATAACATCACGCTTGAAAGAATGATTGAAATTTTGCACGCGGAAGGATTGCCGGTCAGCAAAACATACGGACCTGTGTACAAACATA
>CAZKNI010000051.1:0-3087 GCA_964554055.1 uncultured Phycisphaerae bacterium
TAGACGAGTTGGCGGACTTAATGATGATTAGCCCGAAAGAAGTCGAATTATATCTCGCTCGTCTCGCACAAAAGAGCAGAGCTGTCGGAATACATATGATTCTTGCAACTCAGCGTCCCGAAGCAAAAGTTGTTACCGGCATTATCAAGTCTAATTTACCGTCAAGAATTGCTTTCAGGGTTAACAGCAGACTTGACTCCCGAATCGTGCTCGACCAGAACGGAGCGGAGGACTTACTCGGTCAGGGAGATATGCTATTTCTGCCACCCGGCAAAAGTGAGCCGGTACGAGCACAAGGAACTCTTGTCGATGACATTGAATTGAGACGAGTATTAAAATACCTCGCTGAACGCGGCGAGCCGGAATTCTTTGAAGAGTTAATGCAAATAGGCAAAGTTGACTTAAATAACATCGAACAAGACGAACTATTTGACGAAGCTGTCCGAATTGTTCTGGAAACAAAGCGAGGAAGTGTATCATTACTTCAAAGGAGACTTAATATAGGCTATTCACGCGCATCGAGACTCATCGAACAAATGGCAGCTGCTGGAATTGTCGGAGAATACAAAGGTTCGCAAGCTCGTGAAGTTACGATGACCCTTGATGAATACGAAGCGCTAAAAAGGCAAATGGAGCAAGAAATAGCTGAAGGCATGACAGATTAAACAGATTAAGGCTTAACTTATTCTAAACATTAAAAGTTATTATTTTCCTTCAAGCCAATTTTCACCCCATGCAGCATCGACTTTCAATGGCACCTTCAATGTCATAGCTGATGACATAAGTTCGGAAATCCGTTTACTCGTTTGTTCTATATCTGATTTAGGCGTTTCAAAAACAAGTTCATCATGTACCTGAATTAGCATTTTTGCAGGAATTTTATTAGCTTGTATTTCCCTGTGAATATTAATCATAGCAAGTTTTATCAAATCGGCAGCAGACCCTTGAGCAACCGTATTTATAGCTGTTCGCTCAGCAAAAGCTCTTAGAGCGGGGGATTTCGAAGAAATTTCCGGGATGGCACGCCGTCGCCCCATAATTGTTTCGACATATCCTTTTTCTTTAGCATCTTTAATGCATTTTTCAGTAAATGACTTTACACCGGGATAACGTTTAAAATAAGCTTGTATGAACTTCCGAGCTTCGGTTCGCGAAATGCCAAGCGTACGAGCAAGCCCATGAGCTGTTTGCCCGTAAATTATTCCGAAATTCACTGTTTTGGCAACAGCTCGTTGTTCCGGAGTAACGAGTTTGATATAAACATCAAAAATCTGAGACGCTACGAACGCATGTATATCTTGATCTTCATGAAAAGCAGCTATGAGATTTTCATCTTCACTCAGATGTGCGAGTAGCCTCAATTCAATTTGAGAATAATCGCATGCTAAAATATAATTGTTCTTCCTATCGGACGGCACAAACGCTGAACGTATTTGTTTTCCTATATCGGAGCGAATAGGAATATTCTGCAAATTTGGCTCACTCGAACTTAATCGTCCCGTAGCTGTTACCGTTTGATTAAACGAAGCATGAATTTTTCCCGTACGCGGATTTATCATTTCAGGCAATTTATCTATATACGTATTTTTTAGCTTGCTCAACTGTCGATATTCAAGAATCAATTTAGGGAGAGGATGTTTGCGAGAAAGCTCTTCCAATACACCTACATCGGTAGAGCGGCCTGTCTTCGTCAGCTTTTTAGCTGGCAGAGCAAGCTCGTCAAAAAGCACTTTGGCAAGCTGTTTGGGAGAATCAATATTAAATTGATGGCCAACATAGCCAAAAATATCTCGAGTCAATCGGCGAAGTCTATCAGCAAGAGAATTCGAAAGCTCTGCTAATTTTTCGGTATCTATAGCTACACCGGTAAATTCCATCTCAGCGAGTACTTCAACAAGAGGCATTTCGACCGTATCAAACAATTCGTACAGATTTTCGCTATGTAATCGGGGCAAAAACAACTTAAAAAGACGATATGTAATAAGAGCATCTTCAGCTGAATATTGTGCAACCGCTTCGGTGGCGACCCGGTCGAGAGTAAGTTGTCCTTTTCCCGACCCTATAAGCTCTTTCAATTTTATCGTCTCGTAATTTAACAACTGAGATGCTAAAGAATCAAGGCTATGACTTGTTCGAGCAGGATTGAGAACATAGCTAGCTATCATTGTGTCAAAATTAACACCCGCTAAATCTATTCCCAAATTCCTCAACACAAGCATATCATATTTGATATTATGACCGACTTTCTTGACGTTCGGATTTTCCAAAACAGGCTTAACAATTTCCAACGCTCGAGCAAAATTAAGCTCTTGATTGTCAATTGTTTTAAGCGGAAGATACCAGCTACTCGTTTCATCAACAGCAAATGAAATTCCGACAATCTCAGCTGACATCGCATTAATACTTGTCGTTTCGGTATCAACAGCAAGATATTGCTTGTCTGCAAATTGCTCCATAAGATTACAGAGCTGACTTATTGACGTTATCTGCTCAAATTTCGACTCGGGAGTTCTAACATCGACATTATCAGCATTGTGCCGTTGCTTTTTGTCTTTTTGCTCGCTTATACCCAACTGCTCGAGAAAACGCTTAAAACCTAACTCCGTAAAGAGCTTAATCAGAGCTTGTTCGTCAGGAATATTCGGCTTGAACTGTTCGGGATTAAAATCTATGTCAATATCCGTTTTCAATTTTACAAGCCGACGAGAAAGATACAGCTGATTAACGTTTTTCTCATCGGAAAGATATTTCTTTATTTTAGGAGGCAAATAATCCTTATTTTTTATTATATTTTCAATCGAACCGTAATCTCTGATAAGCTTAGCAGCTGTCTTAGGCCCGACATTTGGAATCCCGGGAATATTGTCAATTTTATCACCCATAAGAGCGAGCATATCCACAACCTGTTCGGGCGTAATACCTTTTTCTTCGATAAGTTTGTCTCTATCGGTAAATTTATCCTTTGTTGAATCATAAATTCTTATATGATGATTTATAAGCTGTTGCAGGTCTTTATCTTTAGAGCAAATAACAACCTCTATGCCCGAATTTTGAGCCTTCTTCGCTAATGTTGCAATCACATCGTCA
>CAZKNI010000052.1:0-2617 GCA_964554055.1 uncultured Phycisphaerae bacterium
GGTATAAATATCGAACGTATAGACAAGCTTTTCGTTATTGCTCTCCATATTCGAAAGAGTCATATTATTTTTGACCTAACCTATAAACTACACACTCCTTATATATCTATACAGCTTCAATACCTGATTTGACGCACCTGCAGGGTCATTCTGAACAGTAGCAACATCAGCGGGGCTTGATGAATAAGAATAAGGACCGTGAGTAGATGTCGAATTTTTCGGTAACGGTTGACCTACGGAATAACTTTCAAAATCATCACTGTCAAGAAACGTGGCAAATACATTAACACTAAACGCCAAAATTAAACACAAACACCCAATCATTAACATACTCTTCTTCATAATTTGCTCCTTTCTTTAAAAAACAAATCTTTCATCTTTTTTTTACGTAAATTATGGTGCCCAATATGAAACCCTAAACAATCTGCCTGTCAACTGCGAATTTGGTACACTCTGAACATGCGAATCCACAAACAAGACAACGCATTTCGGATTTTCTCCTTTACCGTGAGGCCTTGCCACACGATAATTCGCTGACGAACTTTCACTTGGAGGAGCGGAAAACCAAGAGGTTCCCTTGCCACTTCCTTCTATTATTTCTCCCCCGTCAACAATGAGACCTACCTCACAAGGCTCCTTTCCGAGGGTAGATATAGGACGAAAAATATTGCTTCGGGCTACCGTTATATTCCATGCGTAATTTCCAACATAAAACCCGCCTGTATTTTGGTACCATCTTAGCTTGTTTGCAGGACATAACAGAACGCCCGTTCCTTTATCAAGATTATCTACATGCGCATTATTCCACAATTTTGCATACCAATATTCCTTAGCAATCGAATCGTAACTCGCAGGAAGAACATCATTATAATCTTGCAGGTACAGCACTAAAGCCCGACCGTTTTGTTTTTGGTTATTCATACAATATATTTCCCAAGCAGCACTTCTTGCACGAGAGAGCGCCGGCAACAAAACGCTTACTAAAACCGCTATTATTGCCACAACAACCAATAACTCTATTAACGTAAAACCGTCTATTGGAGTATAGCCGAATTTTTTATCCCTAACCTTATAGGCATCGTTACAACTCGCTGATACGAAGATGAAAATTTCTTTCATTATAAGTTACCCCCATGTTGCAGATAACTTTCTATAACTTCGTTCTCTATTGCACTTGTCGTACCCATACCCCTTACACCTGTTCTGATATATTTTCCGGGAACATCTCTTCCTAATAACTTCTCTCGCAGTTTAAGCAACTTAAAGCATTGTACACCCATTTCGTGCAAAGGTTGATGCATTCTTGTAAGCATAGGACAACTTGTATCGGTAAGCTCGTACCCTGTCCCGCCGAATACGCTTACTTCATCGGGAACAGACAATCCAAACTCCAAAACAGCCTCATAAGCGCCGACAGCCTGAAAATCACCGGCACAATATATAGCATCTGGAACCCAAGACGTCTTGCGAATAAAGTTTGATATTATTTTGCGTGTAGGCTCCGCTTCTTTCTCATGTATATCCAAAACCTTAAGTTGAATCGTGTTACCTAACGCAACTCCCAATCCAGCTGTTAATCCCGCCAATCTTAAGCGAGTGGACACAACTCTTTCCAAATTTCCCGAGACAAACAAAATACGTTGCCTACCGCCTTTTTTCCACGCGTCAGCTATTACTCTGCTTATTCCCAAATAATCCGGTGCCACGAAATTGGATGTCGAGTTTTCATAAGGAGGATTTATACAAACAACAAGTTTACCTCTATTGTTGTACTCTTGTAGCACTTTTTGTGAACCTATTATAGGAAATAAAATTAAGCCGTCTAAAGAACCCGCCATCGAAATTATATTATTGGCGGCGTTATCTGAGACCGCAGACAGTGATTTGAATGATATATCGAGTGAACTGTCAGCAGCTGCATGTAATATTCCGGAATATATTTCGCTACCCCAAATACCTTTTGATTCAAGAGTAACGCCTATAACATATTGTTTGTGTTTTCTGCATTTTCTATTTATTCGAGGTTTAACAAGAAAAGTCCCATTTCCCACACGAGATTTGAGTATGCCTTTCGCAATATAACCCTGATAAACCTTATGAACGGTTTTAGGGCTCGTATTTAATTTCTGAGCAAGTTCTCGAATAGGCTCCAACTGAACGGATTCGCCGGGACCAAGCTGTTGATACATACTCTCAAGATATGTCCGTATTCTTGAAGACGGATTAAGAGAAACATTCATCTTTTTAATTGTTTCCAATTGTAGCATAATTGTATTATAGATTGTTGGACAAATTGTGTCAAGATAAAAATATAATTTTCCGTTCCCGAATACACGAAAATTACTGAAAACTTTTCTTAATACTCATTTGGATTTGGCTTTGACAATGTTGACTCGGAATATCAAATAACGAAAACGGTTCTCACTGTTACGGGCACCCCCCGAACCTTTTTCTGCGAGAGATTTAGCATTTTTCTCGGAATAGCTATCCGATTTCGAAGAAGTGCGCGAGCCTATCAACGCTGTCAGTTCGTCAACAAGAGAGTTAAGCTGTTCCGCTTGTGCAGAAAGTTCCTCAGCAGCAGAAGCGGATTCTTCCGCATTGGCAGCGGTCTGCT
>CAZKNI010000053.1:0-3320 GCA_964554055.1 uncultured Phycisphaerae bacterium
ATGTATTGGAAGATAAGCGTTCACGCAATCCGATTACCGAAATGCAAAAGCGTGATATCAAAGAATTGATAATGAAAGGTTTATCTCGTGCCGAAAGGTTGATTGTATTGCTTTATTATTATGAAGAAATGACGATGAAAGAAATCGGTGCTACACTTGATTTGTCCGAATCTCGTGTTAGCCAAATGCATTCCGCAATTGTCAAACGGTTGCGTCAGCATTTGTCAGACCGTTCGGACGAATTTAATGACGATATTGTGCCCACAAATACGGATACAGCTTCTGTGTTATGAAATTGATGTTTCGTATTATCAATGAAAGATTTCATTCATATTGATAGACATAATAAAAATACGCGAAAATTATCGTTGCGATTTCTGCATATTTAGTCTGCATATGTTACGGGGGGCTTTTTGTAGATAGATTGCGTTATTAGGCACATCGTTTGTAAATAGATTTCAGCTAACATTAGCGTTCAAAAAAACATTTTGTTATAATCTCTCTTCAAATTTGATGGGATTTGTGGATTTCATTTTGTTATAAAAGGATGTTGGGAGATTATTATGCCTTTATTAAATCGCAAAGATGTTATCGAGCATCAGCTTCAATCGCGAGAGCCTGTAAATTATAAAGTAACGGATAATAAGTCGATAAGACTTATTCCGGCACGATATGTTCCCTCAATAAGCACATCGGAAAAAATTGTATTATCAGGGCAATGGAAATGTTTATATTATCCTTTTAATGAAGATGAAAATTCTCTTTCCGCTGTCGATATTGATGATAACGCTTGGGGCAACATAACTCAGCCCGGAAAAGTCTTTTATAACAATCCGGAAGAAAATCCCGCTGAAGTCGAAGGTTGGAATAGAGTTACTCTTGCACATATTAAACCGAACGACGGTGCAATTTTAAGAAAGAGTGTAATTGTTCCGGAAACTTGGGCTCAAAAGAAAATTTTTTTGCGATTTAATGCCGTATATCCAGCGGCACGCTTTTATTGTAATGGCGAATTTTTGGGTGAGCATCTTAGCGGTCTAACAGCTGTTGAATTTGATGTTACGGATATTATCAGAATCGGTAATGATAACGTAATTACGGTTAGGCTACTCAGAAAACACAAATATGTGCAAATGGATATGCCTCGGCATTCACTCGAATTTGCCGGAATTGCTCAGGATGCTTTTTTGCATAGCGTAGAAAAAATATATATCAGCGATTATCATCTCATTTCGTCGCTCGATAACGATTTCAAGACGGGCAGAGTTGCCGGTACCGTGACGATTACAAATTCAATGGATATGCCGGCAGATTGTAACTTGACAATATTTATTGCATCTACGGATAATAAAAAACAACATTCAAGCATAATGAAGAATATAAAAATTGACAAAAACTCAAACATAGATGTAAATGTTGATATTGAAGTTGAAAATCCTCTTTTGTGGAGTGATGAATATCCTAATTTATATGATGTTGCAATCACGCTTGAATCAGCTGATTTTAATGCACAAACAGTTTCATATAAGACAGGTTTTAGGAGTCTTGAATTTAAAAATCGACAGCCGTTATTGAATGGCAAATTCATAAAATTTCGAGGTGTGAATCATCTTACGTTTCATCCTGATTTTGGATTATATACACCGAAAAATTGGCTTAGACAAAATCTTTCGTTGATGAAAAAGGCAAATGTCAATGCGATACGGACACATTTTACAAGTCCCCCGGAGCTTGTCGAATTATGCGACGAAATGGGCTTTTATTTGATTCAGGAGTTGCCAATAGATTGGGGGCATGATTATCTTCACGACGTAGAATATGTTGCCCCCGCGTTATTGCGTCTCGACGGTGCCATTCGGCGCGATAGACATCACCCTTCCGTAATGATATGGTCGATTGGCAATGAAAACATGCCGCGCAACATGCAAGAATATGACGATTTTATGAATCATTTGCTATTGTTTAAGGAGTTCGCCAAGACGTTAGACCCGACCCGTCCGACAATATTTCCTCCGCCGGGGCCAGCCAATAAGATAGAAGGTATTTTGGAAACTCAGCTTGGCGATATTAGTGATATTCATTACAGTTTTAAACTTATACGCCAGTTGAACGAGACCGGTAAATTTACAAGTCCTCTTACCTGGGAGGGGGATATGAAGACATACACTCGCGAAGAATTATTACAAGCGGGTTGGAAGGGTGTCTGGTTTAGCTCGGAATACGGCATAATGGATTTAAGACCGGATTTAATTAATGCACCTTATGCCTCTGTTATTAGTGATGTTCAAGAGGATTTTCTTTCGGGAAAGAACACTCAGCAGGTGTTTTATGAGCGTTTGCGGCGAGAGTGGGGCTATATGCGAGAAGATTCCTCTTGTTTAGGCGGAGCTTATTTTCCTTGGCTTGCTGCCGGTGTCGGGAATAATCCGTGGGGCTGGGTGCGATGGGGCGAGGATGCAAATTGGGGCGTTATAACCGCAAATCTATTGCCAAAAGCACAATTTTGGGCATTACGTGTCTTGTTTTCTCCGGTCTGGTTTCCCGATAAGGTTTACTGGGACGGCGAAAATGAAATTACGTTTTCCGTAAGCAATCAATATCACAGTATAGATTTGTCCGAATGCACATTGCGGACGATGATGAGAGCGGGTAAATATATGACAATGACGCGAGAATGGAAGGATATCGCAATTAAATGTCCGCCGGGGCAAAAATGTAATGTTAGCATTCCTATTTGGCACAAGCCGACTTTAAAAGCATTGCAAGAGGGCAATATTGCTTTATGTAGATGTATTCTTATTGCTCCGGACGGATTTTCACCTATCACAGCGGATATTTTGATAATTCCGAAAGAAGCGAGTCAATTGGATAAGGAAATTCCGATAGGCCCCGATGCAAAATTATAAAGCATATCGGTTTCGTAGTTTCTCGTTCCTGAAAAGTTGTTTTAAATAAATTCGTCAATCCTGCAAAAGTTTTTATTTTGGGCAAAGGAGCTGTTTTACGTGAAATATTCGTCGAATAGGGAAAATCTTTTTTGCACCCGTTAGCTAGCGAATTGTAAGTTTTCGTTAAAGAAATATAAAAGGCCTGCAACAGAGGAAGACAAAATCTTTTAGATAATAAGCTCGCAAATTTATGCAATCTGCGAGCAATCTTGCTCATCAAGTATTTCTTTACGATGCTCGTCAAGCCCTAAAACTTCAAGATTAAGAGTTCGTTCCGGAAAGCTGAAACTTTCAGGATTAAGGCTTTTGTTTTTGATGTGAAACGCTTTTCGGTTTTAGGGTTTGACTCGCTTCGCGAAATTTCGTGATGAC
>CAZKNI010000054.1:0-3450 GCA_964554055.1 uncultured Phycisphaerae bacterium
ATATCGTTTGCGTCAACGTAAACCGGTTATTATTTCGATGAGCAAAGAAGCTGCCAGCGGAGGATATTATATTGCCAGTATGGGCGATGTAATATTTACAGCTCCTGCAACGATTACCGGTTCGATTGGAGTCGTTTCCGGTAAACCTGTAATAAAGAAAATGTTAAATAAGCTGAATATTAACAGTTATACTGTTGCTCGAGGGCGTAATGCGTGCATGTTTGATATAACGGAACATATAACATCTAATCAGCGTAAAGAAATGCGCAGGCAAATGTTAATCATCTTTAAGCAATTCAAAGAACGTGTTCAGCAGGGCAGAAAGGGCAAAATAGGCGATATAGATAAAATTGCTAACGGAAAAGTGTTTACAGGTTTACAAGCAATAAAGCTCGGATTAGCGGATAAAATCGGGACATTAGCGGATGCTGTTGTATTGGCAGCTAATAAAGCAAAAATAAAAAGTTACAAAATTTTACATCTGCCGAAACCTAAATCTTTAGCGGAAGTTTTTCTCGAAAAGTTAGGATATGCAAATAATTCGGTACAAATTGGCAATAAGTTATTTGCGTACACTTTAGCGGCCGGATTGGCGAGAAAAATTGCAGGGTTGAATTTTGAAGTAATTTTACGTGCCGAACACATAATTAATCTGATGAAATCAGGAGAAATTTTGACGGTTATGCCTTATTATATTGAATTGAATTAAAGGATTTCATATTTTTATACGGTAATTTCTTGTGTCAGAATGAAACATTCTCAAATACAATCAAAAAAAATAAGTAAGTTGACGTTAAGTGCGCTAGCAGCATTAAGCGTGCTATTTTATTGTATGATGTTTCCGCCAACGGGATTTTGGTGGATTGGGTATTTCGGTCTTGTTCCGTGGCTTATCCTTATTACTCGCGTATCTACGAAGGCTCAGATTTTTTGGAGTTATCTAATCGGAATGCTTGTTTTTTTGATAAGCGTTCATTGGATTGCGCCTATTACAATTCCCGGATATATAAGCATGTGCTTGTATTTAGGGATTTATTGGCCTTTGTCGGGATTTCTAATTAGGCGATTTTTGCAAAAAAAGCATCTGCTGATGTTAATATTTGTGCCTATTTGCTGGATTGTTTGCGAATATATTCGAAGTTTAGGGCCATTGGGCTTTCCTTGGTTTTACTTAGGCTATTCGCAGGCACGCATTCCGATTATGATACAGATAGCGGATATCGGAGGGGTGTATGCTGTAAGCTTTATGTTGATGTTTGTCAATGTAGCTATTTTTAGCTTGTGTGAATCAATAGGCACTGTTTTGGGTCCGAGTCGTATTCGCGTTTTAGGATATAGGCGAGAGTTTTATGCGCGGGGAATAAAACAGATAATTTGTGCAAGTGTCTTTGTCTTGTGTGTATTTGTTTACGGTTATTGGCGTATGGGACAAGATACGATAGAAAAGGGTCCTAAAGTTGCAGTTGTGCAAGAAGATTTTCCTATGTTTGTCGATAGGCAAATTCCGGGTTTAGCTGATACTTTTATGGCTTACCTTTCACAGTCGATAAATATTGCTGAGACGAGCAATCCTGATATTGTCGTTTGGCCTGAAACGTGTATTCCGATTTCGATAAATCCGGAATTTCTACAAGCTGAAACGAAAGACGAAGAATTATTGTCGGAGCAGGTTTTAGGTCGCGATGTTGCCGATATGTTAGGCAAATATTGCAGCGAATCTAACGTAATGTTGATTTTGGGTGCGTTAAGTAAGCGAATCAATGCAAAAGGTCATTATCCTGCAATCGACAGGTATAATTCGGCGCTTGTTTATGGCAGAGATGGGAAATATATAGGCAGATATGATAAAATCAAACTTGTATTGTTTGGCGAATATGTTCCGTTTCGATATACGATTCCTCGTCTTTACTGGTTTTTGAATAAGAATATGACTCCTTACGGTAAAGACGGGTTTGAATATAGCTTAACAGCGGGAAAGGAATTAAAGCGTTTTTACGTAGATGTAGGGGAGAAGCGTTATAGATTTGCGATAGCAATCTGTTATGAGGATACAATGGCGGATTTGATAGCGAATTTTGTTTCGCCTAAAAAGGGACATAAACAAATAGATTTTCTTTTGAATATAAGTAATGACGGCTGGTTCAATCATTCATCCGAGTTGTTAGAGCATTTAGAGATATGTCGTTTTCGTGCTGTTGAAAATCGCATATCAATTGCAAGAGCGGTTAATACGGGAATAAGCGCAATAATAACGCCTAACGGTGAGATTCAGCAAATTGTTCGCGGAGTTTCGAGGCTATATGGGCCTGGCATAAGGGGATTTGCTGCCGACAATTTGGAAATTGACTCGCGAACAACAATATATTCGCGTATAAAGGATTTTCCGCTTGTAATTTTGACATTGACATTGTTGTTGACGTTATTTATTGACGCTGTCAGATATGTTTTGATGAGGAAATATAGATGAGATGTATTAAAGTTAAGTGTTTATTGTTGTATTTGTATATGTTGTTTTGCGTTTTGTCAATTTTTTTTAGCGGATGCTCTTCCGTTCCTTTGGAATGTTCGAATCAAGTTAATCAGTCGGAGCTTGCTAAGCGTGCTCGTTCGGTATTAATCAGTTATACATATTCCGATAGCGCATTATTGCGGAGTCATGCTATCGAGTCACTTGTAGAGGCTAATCAAGTTGCGGAAGGGCGATTTATTATTGATGCGATGCATGACAGATATTGGGGAGTTCGATTTACAGCATGTATGGCTGCTATGCAAATGAAGCTTAAAAAAGCGAAACCCGAACTTATTAAGCGAGTACGGGATACAAATAAATCGGTACAAGCAGCGGCAGCTGGAGCGCTATATGCGATAGGCGAACAGAGATTTGTGTCGATACTCGGAAAATGTTTATTTGATAAAAATCCGGTTGTCAGGCGTAATACAGCTACTGTTTTAGGAAGGATGGGACAAAAAGAGGCATTGAGGATATTAAAGGCAGCTATTCGTGATGATGATTTATCCGTTAGATTACAGGCATTGGAAGCAATGACATTGTTAGGATATAAAAGAGCTCAACGGTTGATGCTGAATAGCTATTGTCGGAGCATGTATGATGATGAATGTATATTAGCGATGATGGCATTGGCAAATGCGGGTTGCAAGGAAGCGATAAATCAATTGGCTGACATTTATGAAAATACAAAATCAAAATCTCGGCTGGGAATGAAATTAGTGGCAGCCCGTGCACTTGCAATTTTAGGGGATTATAGAGGCAAGGAGACAGCTATCAGGGCACTTTATTATAATTCGAGCAATGAACGTGATAATGTGAATATTAAGAAGTTGGCGGCGCTTACGCTTGGCGAGATGAGAGATACGAAAGTTTTGTGCCACTTGGAAAGGGCGATGGAATCGCATCAAGCAGACGTACAAATAGCAGCAGCATGCGCTATT
>CAZKNI010000055.1:0-6771 GCA_964554055.1 uncultured Phycisphaerae bacterium
GCTCACAGTCAAGCCGCAATACCTGTTGAGCAAGCGTATGCTTTGCTCCCGCCAATATCCGCGTTTTGCTTATCGTATCACATTCCCTGCTCGTTATTACTCCTCCGATATTAGCTCCCGCTCGCTTCAATATTTTTTTCAAATTCTCGCCAGTTTTATCCGAACCTACAATTCCCACAACACTTGCTCTCGCACCCAGCGACATCAAATTCATCGCTACATTAGCTGCTCCTCCCGCAACAAGATGTTCGCTTTGTTGACGAACAATTAAAACGGGTGCCTCACGCGATACTCGTTCCGTTATTCCCGTAATATACGTATCCGCAACCAAATCACCTATTATCCCGACACGCAAATCGGAAAATCTATTTACAATATTCTTCAACTTACGTTTTGATATACAATATCTCGACATATCACATCAACAATAGAATTTTGGTGAAAAACAACACTCCAAGCGAATCAATTTTGTCGAATCAACTTTTTGATGCCGCTGAAGACAATTCTTCTCTATCCTCTAACAATAATTCCTTAATACAGCCGATAACTCGGTCGGGATGCAAATCTTTCATACACCTATGATGCTTTTCCGGACATGTACGCTTCATACAAGGCCCACATTCAACTTCTATACGCGCCTGCCTCTCATGAATATACAACGTCTCCGTCCATCTCGGATCCGTAGAACCGAACACGGTAACAACAGGAACTCCAAATGCTATCGCAAAATGCCTCGGACCAGTATCATTCGTTATCATAATCCTACAATTTTTTATAAACGATTTTAGTGTCCCGAGCCCTATCACAGGCTCTGTTAATGCAACCGCAGAGTTTTCCATCTTATCAACAACTTCGCGAGCAACATCAACTTCGCGAGGGCCACAAACAACAAACACTGCTAATTTCTTCTCGGAAACAAGATAATCTCCAACTTTGGCGAAATATTCCGTAGGCCAACATTTAGCAGCTCCATACGAAGCGCCGGGATTGATTACAGCATAACCTTCTCCATCACTCAACCCGTATCGCGACAAAAGACTTTTAGCCTCTTCTTCGCATTTTGGCTCCGTAAACAATTCCAAATGATAATTATCACTCGAACACCCAAGATAATCCGTTATACTCAAATAATATTTAACAGCGGATATGGGCAAAAATCTCCCGTTATATCTATCGGGCAAAAGCTTATCGGTCAACAATACGCCTCGACCGTCCCTATCGAAACCTACTCGTCTGGGAATTTTACCCAACGAACACAAAAGAGCTGACCTAAACGAATTTGCTAATAAAACCGCTAAATCAAATCTCGTATCTCGTATCTCTTTTAGGAGCTTAAATGCTGTCTGCGACCGAAACCCTTTTTGCCTGCCAGGCCAATACAGAAGATTATCATACCAATTGCACCCTCCGAAAAGCTCCGAAAGATAAGGCTTAAGAAGATACGTAATCTTGCTATTCGGAAATCCTTCCCTCAGCGACCGTAATGCAGGCGTAGCCAATGTTGCATCGCCAACCCAATTAGGTAAAACAACCAAAATTCTTTCTGCTGATATTTGCATTATACTTTTTCTCTTTGTTCTTTGTTCAATATAAACACAATATAAAAATACATCTTTACAAATTTTCACACTTATCTTACACAATTAACTCGTATATTTCATGAGGATTTTTGAAAATTGATATAACCTGTTAAATCACAAAAGCCTCTTTTCTCAACGAAAAGAAGCTTTTAATGCTTAAAGCATATAACAAAATAATACAAACTTGCCTTTTTCAAAACGCAAGCGGACTTACAATACTTTCGACTTTAACCCTTTATATAATAAAAACATAACTCCTGCAGAATATGACTTCAAAACACTCGCAATGTCATTGCGAGCGAGTCAATTGCGAGCGAAGCTGAAGGCTGAGCGCGGCAATCTCTTCGCAATCCACAATCCGCAATCTCTTCAGCCCGTCATTGCGAGGAGTCAGACCCTAAAATTCAACCGATTACGCAACCGCAGCAACAGGCTTAACATCATATTGCCTATCCGACGGCGTAAATCCGCCTAACTCCTCCCCGAATCTCACCAAACGGGCACTATTAAACACAACAACCAGAGAGCTAAGAGTATGAAGCAACACGCCCGTAATAGGACCTATTCCGCCAATCCCCGCTAATATCAACATCGTTATTATAAATAATACACCGAATCCCAAATTCTGCCAAATTACCCTCGTCAACACACGAGACAGTTTAACTAAAAACGGAAGCCTACTCAAATTGCTACTCATCAACGCAATAGACGCACTGTGAATCGCAACATCAGAACCCGCCGCTCCCATCGCAATACCCAAATCACCCGCTGCTAATGCAGGAGCATCGTTAACCCCGTCACCGACAACAATCACCTTATGCCCGTCCTTTTTAAGCTCATCAACCAATTCGAGTTTTTCGTGAGGAAGAACTTCCGCTTGCACTTCCGTACATCCCATTTCCTTCGCTACACGTTTAGCCACCGACCATCTATCGCCCGTCACCATTGCGATACGCTTAAACCCCAATTCCCGCAATTCCGCTATCGCCTGACTAGCTTCGGGCCTCGTTTGATCTTCAAACCCAATCCAACCGATACATTTTCCGCCACGAGCAACATACAACACACTTATCCCCTCGGGCTCCGAAAATTCGGGCTTATCCAGTAATGAAAAATCAACACCCTGCTGCTCAAGCCATTTGCGCCTACCGATAATACTCTTTTCCGAATCTACAATCCCCATCACACCCATTCCCGCTGTTTCTTCGAAATCTTTAGGCTCGGGCAATGTTAAATTCGCTTTACGTGCAACCTCAACAATCGCTTTAGCTACCGGATGTTTACTCTTCTGCTCCAAACCCGCTGCTATCGTTAGCAATTCCGCAGGGTCAACTCCCTCCGCAGGACGAATCCGCGTTACTGCAAGCTCCCCTGTCGTCAACGTCCCTGTTTTATCCAAAACAATCGACGTCATATTACGAGCAGCTTCAAGGTCTGTAACACTCTTAACCAAAATTCCCAATCTCGCTGCACATGCGAGCGCCGCAACCATCGCCGTCGGAGTCGCCAAAATCAATGCACACGGACAAGCCACAATCAGCATCGTTATCGCTCGTTCGGGAACACGAGTAAAAAACCAAACAATTCCCGCCAACATAAGCACCGTCGGAACATACCAATGAGCATATTTATCTATCAATCTCATAATCGGAATACGCGTAGCTTCCGCTTGCAAAATCATTTTTTGAACCTGTCCGAGAGTCGTTTCCGCTCCGACACGCGTCACTTTTATGTCCATAGCTCCGCTAAGATTTATCGTACCGGAAAATACCTCATCACCGGGACGCTTATCAACAGGCAGCGATTCTCCCGTTATACTTGCTTGGCTTACACTCGACTCACCGGAAATAACTTCACCGTCCGCAGGAATATTATCGCCGGGCCTAACCCGCACAATATCGCCGGGCTTAAGTTCCTCAACTTTGACTTCTCGCTCCCGACCGCTTTGAACATCAACAAGATGTGCCGTCTTAGGCGACAATCTGATTAACGACTCTATCGATGCTCTCGCACCCAACGCTGTCCGACGCTCAATAAGATTAGCTAAATGGAAAAAGAACGAAACAACCGCTGATATCTGATATTGACCTTGAACGAACGCCGCTGCCACCGCTATCGCAACCAAAACGTCCATATTGGTTTCACCCTTCAATGCCGACGCTAATGCCTCCAAAATAATCGGAACAGAGAGTAAAATAGCTGCCAACATCGCCAAAACCGTACTGTAAAATTCATCCTGAAATATCCATATCGCAAGATAAGAATCCAGCGCCAAAACTCCGCCCATCATTGTCCCGACAAGCAACGTCGAGGCACGACCCGTCTGTGCCGCTATCGAACCTTCTCCGAAATAATTATGCGCATGTATTGCCATTTTATTCCGCCTTTTAAAAAAATTGCCTTGATATCTTTTAAAACATTGCTATTAAACACATTTTGCTCTATAAAATAATGCAAATATTATAAAAATTAAAGTTATAAACCAAAATGAACATTTTAATAACTATTACGCCATTATATTACCGTTTGTTCGTCATATAAAATCACTATAAAACTTGAATTATACATTTATTGGATATAATTTACAATGAATATCGCATCTTAGCGAATATATAATTCAAATACATTACAATATAAAAATATTTTCGGGATATTAAAGGTATGAAGAAAAAAATTAAAATCGCAATTATTACAATTATTGCCCTCACGCTATTCCTTTATGCGTTTTCTTGGTATCAACAACGCAAAAAATATCGTTTCAGCTGGGAAAAACCCGAGTTTACAACAATCGAACGAGGAAATTTGACAATTCCGCTGCCCGCAACGGGTTCCATAGAACCTGCTTCCAGAACCGAAATAAAATCCAAAGCGAGCGGAACAATAATGAAAATCTATTTCGAGCCCGGAGACATTGTCAAAAAAGGAGATTTGCTGATTGAACTCGACCCCGTTGACGAACAACGAACCGTAGATAACGCAAAGGCTGAGCTCGAACGTGCTAAAGCAAATCTCGAACTTGCTCGTTCGGAAGCGGAAAAAATCGCTAGAGATTGGCCCGTCGATTTAAATCTAGCCCTTGCTTCCCTTGAAGCTTCTCGAGCTGAATTACACGGAGCTGCTCTAAACTTTTTAAGAATGGATAACATCAGAAGAAACATCTCTCCGGACCAAGCTTCTTTCATTATCGTCAATCCCCCAAAAGCACCCAAAGCAAACCCGGGAGATACAAACTCATACATCCGCAACGCACTCGGACACATCGCGCTCGCCCAAGCGGAAGCTGACAAAGTAAAAGAACTCGTCAGATACGGGAAAAAAATCGTCAATCAACAACGCGCCGGAAACGTCTGGGCAAATATAGCACGAGTGGAATATCAAGACGGATTGATAACAATGTGGAAAGCTCATGCTAGTCTGCTTATGAGCATGAGCAAAGTCAGAAATGCTATAAATACAAAAATACTCATAGATCAAGCCAATACACGCGTAGATTTGGCAAAAGAAGTCCTACGAAAAGCAACTGTAGCTCTTGAACAAGCGATGCAAAGGCTAAGAGAAACAAAAGTCTATGCTCCCATAAACGGAATCGTCGAAAAAATCAACGTTAGGGAAGGCCAAATAATCTCAAGCGGAATAACAACGGTAACGGGCGGAACAACTTTAATGGTCTTAGCTGACGTAAGCAAACTGTTCGTTGAAGCTGACGTTGACGAAGCGGACATCGGACAGGTCAGAGAGCTTGCCCCGCCCGGAAGAGATGCAAGATTAGCTTCCGCTGTTACGACAACGAACCCCGACAAACAAGAATTAACGGAAGCACAAAAAGAAGAAATCGAAATGCTGCAAAATTCCGATAATGTAACAATTTCGGTCGATGCATTTCGCGATGAAGTCTTTACCGGAAAAGTTTACAGAGTATATCCCGACCCCAAAACCTTCAACAATGTTGTAACCTATAACGTTAGAATTCTATTGACAAGCCCGAACCGGACAAAATTAATGCTTGGAATGCACGCAAACGTAAAATTCACAGCGAGAAAACGTAAAAATGTCCTGCTCGTTGACATAGAAGCAATAAAAGTCAAAAATGAGGAGCATGGCGTATACATTAAAGGAAAAGACGGAAAACCTGTTTTCGTACCGGTCAAACTCGGACCCTCGGACGGAATGAAAATAGAGCTTAAAACCGACAAACTTAAACCCGGACAACAAGTATATACAAGACTTCCGAGAATAAGAGAAAGCGAAAAAAACAAGGAAGAAGATTAAATAAAGTAAAAAAACTAAAAATTTAAACGGAAAACATATAAATATATAACGAATAATAACAATAAAAACATGTCAGAGTTAATTCAGCTTAATAACATACACAAAACATATAACATGGGCTTGAGTACGGTACACGCATTAAGGGGTGTAACTCTATCCGTCTCTCAAGGAGAGTTCGTCAGTATAACCGGAGCTTCGGGTTCGGGAAAAAGCACTATGATGGGAATATTAGGATGTCTCGATAAGCCGACTTCGGGACAATATTATTTCGACGGACAGCCCGTAAACGAATTTTCAGAAAAACAATTAGCAAAAATTCGCAATCAATCTTTAGGGTTTGTCTTCCAGATGTTCAACCTTCTACCTCGAGCGTCTGCTCTCGAAAACGTTTCCGTTCCGTTATTTTACGCCCGAAAAACAAGATATTACGACGCTTCTCTAAAGGCGCTCGAAATGGTCGGACTGGGCAACAGGGCAACACACAAACCGAACGAACTGTCGGGAGGAGAACGTCAAAGAATCGCTATCGCAAGAGCTATCGTCAACAATCCGAAAGTTCTTCTCGCTGATGAGCCTACGGGAAATCTTGACTCACACACCGGCGCACAAATCATGATGATTTTTCATGAACTTAACAAACGAGGAGTAACGATTGTTCTTGTTACGCACGAACCCGATATTGCAATACAAGCTAAAAGAATCATTAAAATGAGAGACGGAAAAGTGCTCGAAGATTCCATCGTTGACGAAAAAATCAGGAACGAAGCTATAACACAATGCCAAAAATTAGCTAACGAAAAAATCGAAGAAGAATAACTTTTGTGATATTTACCGAAAGATAAACAACAAAAAACAAAAACTAAACATTATTAATAACAGATAAGATAACAAACGAAAAAGCAAAACAAAAAATGTTTTATGT
>CAZKNI010000056.1:0-8374 GCA_964554055.1 uncultured Phycisphaerae bacterium
TTTAGCTTGAGTCGTTGTAGGCAATGTCGCGGAAGGATGAGTATCCTTATTATTTATCTGTGTCTTGATTTTTTCGCTATCGATAACTTTGCCGTTCACCTGTTTGACGATTTCATTATCACGCTGAATTTCCACAATATATCGCAACTCATTAGGAGTAAGCTTAACAAGCACATCGGGATTGACGCCCCAATCTTTGCTACGTTTGCTTTTCTTGTGAATGCATTTACCGTTCGGAAGATAATAATAAGCTGTCGTCAACTTAAGCCTACACGTATCATTAAGCAAGCTAATAACGTTTTGCACGCTTCCCTTACCGAAACTCCGTTCCCCTATAATAAGCGCTCTGTGATAATCTTTGAGTGCACCCGATACAATTTCTGCTGCACTTGCACTATAATTGTTAATCAAAACGATTATAGGCATTTTTGTTATCACACGTGGATGTGCCCTTCCAACCCACGGCTCAACATTCCGTCCGCGAGTAGAGACAATCGTTCCTCTGGAAATAAACATGTCAACCGTCTTAACAGCTGAACGTAACGTGCCCCCGGGATTGAATCGCAAATCTATAATAAGCCCTTTAGCTGATTGCTTTTCTATCTCCCGTATCGCATCTGTAAGTTCCGGCACTGTCGAATCGGTAAAACTCGTAATTCTGATATATCCGATTTTACTTTCGGGGTCTATTATATATTGCCATCGATTGTCGGGTTTACGCTTGAACCCTTTCACCGTATGAATAACGATTGTATCTCTAATAAGAGTTATATTTACCGGTTTATCCGCAAAAGGATGCAAAATGCCAAGAACAACTTTCGTACCGGCAGGACCTGTGATTTTTCGAACTGCTTGATCTATTGTAATGCCTTCGGTGCTTTCCCCGTTTATAGATACAATCAAATCGCCGGGCATAATATTAGCTTTATATGCGGGCGTCCCGGGAATAGGCGTTATTACCTTAAGCTTATTGTTTTCCATTGTAATTTGAATTCCCACGCCACTGAATCTGCCTGTCGTATGCTTGACGAAATTATCGACTTCAGCTGGCCAAATTATATTTGTAAACGGGTCAAGCTCTGACAAAGCGGCATCAAAAAACTCTCTGACAATTACAGCATCGGGCAATTCGATTGTATCCTGATTAATTGTAACAAGCTTAAGAAATGCCTGCCAAAATTCCTTTTTGCTAAATTTCCGCGTTCGTGCGTATTGTTGATTGACTTGCTCGATAAGTCTGTCAATCTGGCGAATAAATTGCTTGACTGATTTTTTATTTTTGAAGACAGCAAAAACTTCTGCCAGTTTAGGTATTTCTGTCATTATTCTAATTGCCTGTAAGCCCCCAATTGTCATTTTATGAAAATCGGGTTTTTCAACATAAAATTGTTCAATATATAACCCGACTTCCATTATCTCTATTCGGATTCCTTTAAGCTGTTCTTTCCACTCGCCATTGGGCTTATAAAACGACTGAAACCTGACACGCTTGGAACAATCCTCTATAAGCTTGTCATATTGAGCATCGTTTTTGTATATGCCGGCAAGCTCAGCATATATATTACCTGCTTTTAGCCATTCGTGCTTTTTGAGATATTCTTGCGCCTTCTGCTTGGCTTTTTTTGTTAATTCACAAAGCCATTTAAGTTTTATAAACGCTTCTTCATCTTTCGCATAAAATCTCGCCTTTCTCGCAGCTGTAAGAGCTTTTTCTATATCACCTTTCTCAATATATTCTTTTGCCTTTTTAATATCTTCCCGATAAATTTCTTGTCTTATTTTTTGCGATTGTTCGATTATTTTTTGATATTTGTCAATCCAATTATAAATGTTCTCTTGTTGCGAGACCTGTTGACCGTTACGGGTTGACGTCGGCTGAGATGTACATATTTTTTCCGCTTCGGAAAATTTTCCTGTATATATTAGCTTAGCAAGCTGTTCTGACGACACCGCTAATGCGGACGGCGCTAAGACGACCAGCAAAAATAAGCAAACGACAATTCCACAAATCAAACCAAAATTGTTATTTTTGATTTTTTGCATAAATGAACTCACCTTCTGTAACTTTATTTTTATTTATCCTTTACATAAATATTTAAAAATCTAAATTTTAGCTTGTCAGCAATGTTACCTGCAATAAAAATATTATCGTTCTTGAAAAATGCTAATATAACCCTACTTTTGAAAATTTCCAATTTGAACTTCAATATCTTGTCCCATTGACGGCACGGGAATTTTTATCGTACGCAATTCCAATTTAAGTCTGCCTCTATATCTAAAAACCTGTAACCTTACATTATGCCAAATTTTATCATCCTTTCTCCCGCTTATTGGAAATTCAGCTATTTTGCTGAAAAGATGTTTGTTATGCAACAACTTACGTAACTTTTGGGAGGGAGGAGGAAAATAATCCTGCCAATCCGGAACGTCGGGCGGGTTGCTCTCAACAATAATATAACGAATAGCGTAATGTCGTATCAATTGCAGAATATCTTTTTGGCTCTTTATGTGCTCGCTATAACGCCAGCGTTTCCGGGCTGCACGAGAATACAAAAGTTTGCTGCCTCGCATCGTAAACATTCTGCCGTTAAAACCTTGTAATCGCCTCATATCAAATATAAATTGTCCCTCGCGAGTTGCATCAATAAGCACGAAATTTGTATCGCTATGACGTATTACGATTTCAGCTGCCTTTGCATAATCATTCAATCGTTTAGGCGACTCATTCCAGCCAATAGCAGCTTGTAACGCAAAGAGCAGCATTAAAATCACTCGTCCGAGCCAAGAAAGCTTCGTGTCAGCTAAACCTGCGGATATTCCGCAACTTGCCATTAATACGCCCGCAGGCGCAATCAAATAGAAATATCTCACTTCTTTATAAGAGATAATTGTAGCGAATAAATAAAAGACAATCGCCCAAACGATTACGATGCGCAATGCACGAAGCTGATTATTTACAGCTGCTATAAGCAAACCGGCAACAGCTAATGCTAATACGGGAATTCCAAATATTTTCGGTAAAGCTCTTACATAAAACAGCCAACTCGAAAGTTGACAAAGATGATGCCAATTATCGCCTCGTACAAGTAATTTACTCAAAGCTGCATATTTAGAGCTAAACATTATATAACAGATGATTATCACGCTTGATATTATGGCAACGATGACATTTCTGCGAGTAAACGTATTCACAAACCCAAGATGTAAAATCATATCGATTATAAATACAGCTGATATGAAAATCGCCCATTGTTTTGTGAGAAAAGCTACAATAACGCCTATCGCAGTTAAAATCAGCCAATAGGTCTTATTGTGTTCTCTATATTTCACATAAAACAACGTACATAGCAACAGCATTGCAACTGTCGGAACTTCAAGCATAACCGTGCGAGACCATAAAACCGTCGCAGGAAGAGTCGCCCAAATTCCTGCTGATAAAATAGCTGACGTTTTATCAAACAACATTCGGGCAAGGCTATATATTGCCCAGAAGCCAACAATTGAAAACAGAATAACCGAAAACCGAGCGGCAAAAACCGATATTCCTAACAGAACATATACACAAGCTTCTATTGCTGCGAAAAACGGAGGATAAAACACAATTATTCCCAATGATGGATATTTAGCATAATACTGATATGCCCATTGCTTAACAGACGATAAGCTGATAGGCTCAAATGTACCGTTAGCTACGGCATGAATAAAATCGTATATAAACACGCCATCCATAGCGTGAAGCGGAGCGTCAGACCAGCTAAGTCCCCCTATCGAAATTTGTTTTGTCCATACACAAAAGCTTATGAAGAATATTATCGACAACAATATAATGTGTTTGTATTTTTCTGCCATCGACGAATAATGTTAACCTATTTAAATGTTGTCATCTTATAACACTTTGTAACTGATACCCAAAGCTACAGCGTGATTTACTCGGATTCAAATCGAATGTTTTTGGCGCGAAGTTGAATACACTTTCCGCCACGATATTCATCTACGATAGGCTCGAACGCAATTTGGCATCTGCGATAATCAAGAAGCTTTTCATACTGTTTAGCTTGATTAAAAGCGATTATTCTGAAAACACGCTCGCCCCATTTGATACTAAATGTCAAATGTTTTCCGTTTTGCCCGATGCATCTCGGCGTGCCTACAAGCTCAACAAAGTCCGTTGCCAAAACCGGTCGAGGATTCCCGTGCCCGAACGGTCCAAGCTGATTCATCTGCCAAACAAAATTTAAGTCAAGCTCTGCGGGGTCTGCCATCGCATCTATTTTTAATATGGGGGCACTTTCTCTGTCGGATAAATACCTTGAAGCATGTTCTTGAAGAGCCTTCATAAAATGCATTACCTTGCCCGCTTCTATCCTCAAACCTGCCGCCATCGCATGTCCGCCATAAGAAAGCAGATAATCTTTACAATATGTCAGCCCCTCATTAATATCATATCCTTCGATACTCCGCGCAGAGCCTTGCCCGTAATCGCCATCTAACGCTATCATCACGACAGGCTTATTGAGTCTATCGACAAGCTTTGAAGCTACGATACCTATAACGCCGGCGTGCCAATTTTCTTTTGCTAATACAAGAATAGGAATCTGTTCGACAAGTTGGCCTTGATATTCAGCAAGCGAAATAGCTTCAGCTGTTATACGCTCTTCTAATTTTTGTCTCGCTTTGTTCTGCTTTTCCAAATATTCAGCTAATTCCTGAGCACGTTTAAGATTACTCGTTGTCAACAGCTCAAAAGCTTGCCGGGCATGACCCATTCTGCCTGCTGCATTTAATCGAGGGCCTATAACAAAGGCTGCATGATAGCTTTCTATCTTGTTTTTTTCAAGATGAGAAACTTTAAGCAATGCACGCATTCCTTCGAGGCTTGTTTGATTGAGTTGATTTAAGCCAAATTTTACTAAAATTCTATTTTCATCAATTAAAGGAACGACATCGGCAATTGTAGCTAACGCTACAAGCGATGTAAGCTCAATTAACATCTCGCGATATTTTGCATCTACGCGCTGACCGGAAGAAATCTCTCGAGCTATCGCCCAAGCTAACTTGAATGCAACCGCTGCACCGCAAGGATTGACAGAGGGTTTATCGGTTGCTAGATCAGGATGCAAAATCGCATAAGCGTTCGGAAATGTCCCGTTTTCTTCGGGCTCATGATGATCTGTTATTATTACATCAAGATTTCGTTCTCGAGCATACTCAACGCATTGATGATCGCGGATTCCACAATCTACCGTTATTAGCAGCTTTGTATCCTGTTGAGCCAGCTTTTTAATTGCATCTTTGTTTAGGCCATAACCCTCTTCTACACGATGAGGCACATAAACTTCTACGATTCCGCCCGCTTGGAAAATTATATGCCAAAGAATAGCGCATCCGGTTACACCGTCCACATCATAATCGCCATAAATAATAGTTTTCTGCTTCTTTTCGATAGCTTCTCGTATTCTTCTAGCCGCTTTAGGAAGATCGGGTATGTCATCCGGTTCGGTTAAACCGTTAAGTTTGGGATTAAGAAAATTTTTTGCCCGCTCAAATGTCGATATTCCACGATTGTATAAAATTTGAGCAACAGTCGGACTTATGTTAAGCCTATCCGCCAATTCTTTAGCGCCGCTCCATTCCTTCGATATATCCCATCGTGGCTGAACCAATATTTTCGCTCCATCAAATTTTACACCTGCAGGAATACCTTTAACCTCAAATAGCCTTCTATTTAACAATAATTAAACGGGCACTTCCTGCAAATAGATATTGTATTGTCATTTATTTCGAGCCAGTATATATATACCGCAAAACAAGGGAAAGATAAAGTGGCTTGTGGAATTTTATTGCTTTGCAGGTCCCTGCCAATCAAGATAAAATCGATACATTTTCTCTCGCATACGCTGCCAAGGATTGAGTTTTGGTTTAACCAGTTCCGGAGGAATTGTTCCTGCGTATTCGAAAGGATTTTTGGTTTGTCTAAGCCAAGCAATCCATTTATCCGCATTTCCGTAAAACGTCCGACCCGTTAATTTGACCAAACTTTTCTCAGCTTGATACCTAACGGCAAATTCTTTATCTTTAAGTGCTGATATTAGAGCAAATAAAACATCTTGCTCCTTGAATTGCCCGAGTGCTTTCGCTGAGTTTATTCTTACATCGAGTTCTTCGTCAGAAGTGAGAGTCAATTTAAGGTTTTCTTTTAATTTGGATAAGATTTCCGGCGAAGCTTTTATTGTCGAAAAGTTAAGCTGGGAAATTGCCCATGCAGCTTCCGACCTAACACGAACGGAAGGGTCGTTTAATGCATCAGCCAATGCCTTTAGCACACGTGCATCTCCTACTCGTCCGAGAGTTCTAACAGCTAATGCTCTTATCGAAGCATTTGGGTCTGTACGCGCAATTACTTCAAGCGTTGTAACAGCCCACTCATCTTTGAAAGATTTTGATTTTGCAATTTCACGCAGCGCCTTATAACGTTTATCCGGATTATCACTTTTCAAAGCAACAACAGCAGCCTGCTGAGGAGAACGACGTTTGAAACTAATTTCGTATTCTTTCTCAGGGTCACACCCGAATAATAGACATAACAAAATCGATATTAACAAACAAAATACAGCTGATATTTTTATTGTTCTATTTGAGTTCATATTCTATTGTTTCTAATTTTGTGTTGTGCTTTACCAATTTGCCGTCGATATATAAACTAAATCCCTTTTCGATATTACGATATCGTACAGGATGCTTGTAGCTTTGCCATATTATTGTAAGATTATGCCCTCTATAAGGCAAATTGTCGATTAGAAAATATGGCCAAGATGATATATATTTTGCGGGTGAGATATGTAATGTATCGTTAGAGCTGACTTTCAGCCCTATGATATTCGTAATTACAAAATCAAATACTCCGGCGGGAACATTAATTATGAGTCTTTTATTTTTTATATCCGTATCCAAAAAGCATATCCAGTCGAAATCGCAATTAACGTAAAACTTTCTACAATAATTTATGAGTTCGCAATAATTTCGTATAACATGTTTGTTTGTATTTGTCCGAATAACATCATATTTTTTGATATTGCCTTTTGCTCTTGCAAGTCGATTAATCAATTTTTCGATATCGGGTTCAGGCGAACACTTTAACGCCTCTTTTGCACTGAAAATAAACTTACCGAAATTATTGCTGTCAATTTTCGTATGTTTTCGAGATACGGAACCCGATGTTTTTGCAAGTGTATATAAGATTGTACCTGCAATAACTTTTCTATCGGCAAGCCAGCGTGCATCTGCGAATAATCCGAGAAATTTTTGAAAATCAAAGTTTTTAATATATACAAACTTCGTTAAATCATCTTTTGTAATCGCTGAACGTAAAGAATATATCTGAGCAATCCAGAGTTTGTTAAGCCAAGGCTCAGGGCAATCTAATATCGGAACATACTTCTTTACCCATCTCTGATTGGCCGATATTGCGCTATTGATAGGCGAGCGTTTTAAGATTTTTTCCTGAAGCTCTGTAAATGCACAAGGAACTTTATGTCGCTCCGATAATTTTCGATAATCCCGAATTGCTGCGATGCCAATCACAAATGTAACAGATTCGCTCATTTTATAATTCAAAAACTCCGCATCGGTCGGCTGATGTAATTGTCCGTTTACATCTCGACAAAGAATTACACAATCGCTATTTTTATGAGAAAATCCTATATGCCTGATAATGACACATTTCCGTTTTAGGCCAACACGAGCGATTTTATCAAGGGGATTTATAGAAATTGCAATAAAAAGTTTTCCTTTGCTGTCAAATGCAATATCCCGAATAATTCGCCATCTGCCAATATTTTTCTCGTAACCCGAACGAAATTCGCTCAGCAGAGACATCCCGCGCCAAAGATGCTTTCGCAAAATAAACCCGACGGGCTTATCATTAACAACGAGCATTATTTGTCCCAAATCCGACAATAATACAAGATTATTTCGTTCCGAACATTTATAGATACTTGCTATTGGAACTCTGATGCTATTATCGTTAAATTTTTCAACGTTGACAGCTATATCGCCGCATATTATCGTTCTAACAAATCTGTTTTGAATCGATTTAAAATAATTGGGACTTTTGTATTTAAAAAAAGAAGATGAAATTATTTTGCTTCTGATATTACTGTGATATTCGGATATATTTTCATAGATTTTCTGATAAATTTCGTGCGATTTGCCTAAAGCTAAAGCGGAACAAGGCATATAAAATATAATAGCTATAAGCGTTAACGTAACTGCTTTCATATTTTTGTCAGCTTAAAAATTGCTCCACATTGAGAATTATTACAACGTACTTGCATCGCCGGCGGATTCGGCGAAGGGTCTCGTTGCATCGCAAGCA
>CAZKNI010000057.1:0-5202 GCA_964554055.1 uncultured Phycisphaerae bacterium
TGTCGGATGTGAAGACGGACAAGTAGCATGGAACACATTAAAGGAATCACCCGATAAATTTGATCTCGTTGTTACCGATATAGAAATGCCCAATATGAACGGATATGACTTAACGGAATGTATCAAAAAAGACCCGAAAACACAATCTATACCGGTAATAGCAGTAACTTCTCTTGCAGGCGAAGAAGAAGTAGCTCGAGGGAAAAAAGCAGGTGTAGATGATTATCAAATCAAGCTGGACAAAGATACCCTGCTTGAATCAATTAGGAATCTCTTGCAAACAAGTAATGCTAATGTCAATTAGCAGGAGTAATATGCCATGAGTGAATCGATAGCAATACAAACAGACACGACAATTCAATTAGCAACTTTTTATTTAGAGGAAATGCTCATTGGAATAGAGCTTGAGACCGTACAAGAAATAAATCGCAACATAGAACTGACGCCTGTACCCCATAGCCCGGAATTCATCAAAGGTATTATTAATTTGCGTGGAAATGTTGTTACGGTAATAGACCTCAGAATTATCCTCGGTCTCACAAAAACAGATATAACGGAAAATACGAGCGTTGTTATCGTCAATCACGAAAATGAACAAATTGCTCTTTTGGTTAATAAAGTTGCAGATGTAATATATGCACAAACAGATTTGCTTGAAACTCCGCCAGCTAATTTGACAGATACGGAATCAAAATATTTCAAATATATTTATAAAATGGAAAAAGAACTGCTTATGGTGCTGAACATAACGGAAATACTCAATATCAATCTAGAACAAACACAAACGGATTAAATTACGTAAAACGCTGAAATGGAGGTTTTAATTATGAGTAATGCTATTTCATGGATTAAACGACTTACTGATGGCGGAAAATTGTCGCTCAACGTAAAATTGACTCTTTTAGTGAGTATTATGCTCGTTGCCATGCTAGGCACAATAATTGCCAGTTTATGGGTAATAAAAGCTCAACGTGCCGACGGAAAGGTTATCAATCTCGCAGGTAGGCAACGAATGCTAACTCAGAAATTTAGCAAAGAGTTAATCACAGAGTTATACAGAAATCTGCCTATAGGTTCGCTTTCCAAGGATACGCGTGAATTATTCGATATCACGCTCAAAGCACTTATAGAAGGCGGGCAGACGTATACCGACCTCGATATGAAAAAGCCGGTTTATGTTCCCGCTACGGAGGATTCGGAGATAAAAACCCAATTGGCAGAAGTTCAACAATTATGGGACAATCTCAAACAAGCTGTCAACAATTTACACTCGTCAACACACAATCAGCAATATCTTACACAGGTGCTCGACTTAAATCTTAAATGCCTCAAGGCAATGCATAAAGCTGTTAGCATGTATCAGCAGAAATCGGACAAAAGAATAGGAACATTGATGACGATACAATATTCCGCAGGAGTTGTTTCCTTAATAGCATTTGCAGTAATAATTTTCTATATCCGTGCAAAAATAGTTAAGCCTATTCGAGAGGCTTCTCAGGTAGCTAATGCAGTCGCTTCGGGACGTCTTGATATGCAATGCACCGTAATAAGCAACGATGAAGTTGGAGAACTCGCAACGGCACTTAATACGATGTGCTCTAACCTGACAGACCTCGTTTGGAAAATCAAAGAAAATACGGACGTTATCAAAAACGGTGCGACGGAATTTTCATCGACAGCTACCCAACTTGCAGAAATAGCAAACGATACGACGTCTCGTTCCTCTACAGTAGCAGCGGCAGCTGAGGAAATGTCCGTTAATCTTTCTAATATGGCAACTTCAACAGAACAAATGGCAAATAACGTAAAATCGGTAGCAGCTGCTGTCGAACAAATGACAGCTAGCATCAATGAAGTTTCCAAATCAACGGAGCACGCAGCTAATATCACAGAAGAGGCAACAGTGTTAGCTGATTCGAGCAATCAGAAAATTTCTCAGTTAGGAGCAGCAGCAGATGAAATAGGAAAAGTTATTGAAGTTATTCAAGATATTGCAGAACAAACTAACTTGCTTGCACTAAACGCAACAATAGAAGCTGCCCGAGCAGGAGAAGCAGGCAAAGGATTCGCTGTTGTTGCGAATGAAGTTAAAGAACTTGCTAAACAAACAGCGGAAGCAACGGAAGACATAGCTAACAGAATACAAGCAATACAATCATCGAGTAACGAAGCGGTACAAGCTATAAGCGAAATATCGGAAGTTATCAATAAAGTAAACGACACGACGAGAACAATAAGTTCATCCGTAGAAGAACAAAGCTCTGCAGTACATGAAATAGCTCAAAATGTGTCTCAGGTAGCATCTGCATCCGATGTTGTATCTTCAAACGTAAATGAATCTGCAGTTGCAGGACAAGAAATTACGAAGAACATAGCCAATGTAGATCAAGCTGCTAAACAAATCTCTGAAACAGCAGGACACACCAAACAAGCAGCAGGACAATTAACCGAAGTGGCAGAAAAATTACAATCGGTAATTGCAAAATTTAAGATATAAGCAATTTGCAAAAATAATTACAGGAAACAAAAGAAACACAAGAAACGGAAAGGAGACAACAATGAACTTAAAAACCAAATTATGGATATCTATAGCATGCATTGTCTCTATTAGCGGTATAACTCTCGGAATCTATCATTTGTCTCTGAAAAAAACAATCAAACAATATAATACGTTGCTCGACGTTCAAAACAATATTCGCATAACAGCTATGAAACTAAAAAATCACATTGACCTTACGGAAAAAAATACAGGGGCATTCGTTTTGCATAAAGATATTCAATATGCCCGCAAAGCACAGGAATCACTTAAAGAAATCGATAAGGATATTGCTTCTTTAAAATCGCTTCATAAAATCGAAAACAACGAACAAGCTCTTGCCCAAATAGCTAAAATAGAACAATATATTGATAAATATACACAAGCAGTCAATAGCTTATCCGATACACTCGAAGGAATAGGTCTCACAGCGGAAGAAGGACTTCGAGGAACATTTAGATATGCAGTTCATAACATAGAAAAAAATCTGGAGAAATATAACCTTGTCGACCTTCACTCAACATTGCTTCAAATACGACGATGTGAAAAAGACTTCATATTACGAAGCAATATTGAATATGCAAAAAAATTGGAAAATCTTGTTAACGTTTTCCGAGAACAGATTGATAAGTCATCTCTTGACGCTGCTAACAAATTGGAATTGACACGTTTGATAGATAATTATTATAAAGGCTTTAATCAATTTGCACAAGGAATATTAAATGGGTTTGGGAATATAAGCGAGGAAAATTCTCGCTTCAGACAATATGCTCACGCAATAGAACAAATCATCAAGAAACAATTCATTCCGAACGCTCATATTGTTTATTTACAAATGAGACGACATGAAAAGGATTATCTTGCACGCCATAAGCAAAAATATTTGTTAAAACTGAAAAACAGCATTCACAAACTTGCAAGCAACATACAAAATTCAGAATTACCTGCAAATAAGAAAAATGCACTCTTAACGTCTTTATGGACATACGAAACAATTTTTGACGGTGTCGTAGAAGGAAATAAAGACGTAAATAAATATTCAAAAATCCTCGCTAAGACAGGACAAAAAATTGCCTCTATTGCAGACAATATAGATACGGAAGAAACGCAAAATATCGCTAAAGCAAACGAACAAATTAAACACTCTATAGCACGCGCTACATTTTTCGCTTCTTTTGCGGGAATATGTTCTTTGATAATTGTCGCAATAGGCGGCGTTTTGCTTATAAGAATGATAATAAAACCGACATACAAAATAGTTGATTTCGCAACAAAAATTGCAGACGGTCAGCTAACAGTTCGGCTCGATGACAATCGCAACGACGAATTCGGTGACATGATTAAAGCACTCAACACAATGGCTGATAAATTCGAAGATATAATTCTTAAAATCTCATACAATGCATCTAATCTAAATGATTCGTCAGGCCAACTGTCATCAACAGCATCCGTCCTTGCGGAAGGTGCATCCCAGATGAGCAATAAATCGACAACAGTAGCAGCTGCTGCTGAGGAAATGGCTATCAACCTTTCGAATATGTCAACCTCAACGGAACAAATGACGGAGAACATGAAAACGGTAGCAACTGCTGTCGAGCAAATAAAAGATAGCATAACCGAAATAGCCAAAAATGCGGGCGAAACATCATCCGTAGTCGAACAAGCATCTACCCTTGCAAATGAAAGCAATGAGAAAATAGGACAACTTAATACAGCTGCTGACGAAATCGGAAAAGTAATTGAAGTCATTCAGGATATTGCAGAGCAAACAAATCTGCTCGCACTCAATGCGACAATAGAAGCTGCTCGCGCGGGAGATGCAGGAAAAGGATTCGCTGTCGTTGCAAATGAAGTCAAAGAGTTAGCTAAACAGACAGCAGAGGCAACAGAAGACATAGCAAAACGAATTCAAGCAATACAACATTCGACAACGGAATCAGTTACATCAATAGGACAGATTGTAGAAGTCATCAACAATATAAACAATGCTTCTCAGACAATAGCAGCCGCTGTCGAAGAGCAGAGCATTACAACAAAGGAAATCTCAGAAAATATCATACAGGCAACGTCAGCTTCGGAAGTTGTATCGACGAATATAGCGGAATCAGCGTCAGCGAGTAAAGAGGTTTCACAAAATATTGCAGGAGTCGATACCGAAGCGAAAAAAGTTGCGGAGGGAGCTGCTCAAGCTCAAGCAGTCAGTTTGGAAATGTCACAAATTGCAAATCAATTGCAAGGATTTGTCAATAATTTCAAAATTAACAAAGATAAAAAGGCAGATATTGTTATCGCAAATTCGGATAAATTTATTGTTTGGTGCGATGATTTCAGTGTAAATGTTCCGGAAATGGATGCGCAACATCAAAAGCTCGTAGAACTCGTAAATCGGCTTCACTCTGCTATGAGAAATAAACAGTCCACCGAACAAGCGGGAGATATAATCGACGAATTGGCTCGATACACTGTCGAACATTTCAGCTCGGAAGAAGAATATATGGCCAGCGTCGGATTTGACGGTTTGGAACAGCATAAAGTTGTTCATAGGCAATTTGTCGATAAGGTAAAAGAGTTCGAGCAGGATTATATGAACGGAAAAGTAACATTATCACTGGAAATAATGAATTTCCTGAAAGATTGGCTGCTCAATCATATTGCAAAATTGGACA
>CAZKNI010000058.1:0-4780 GCA_964554055.1 uncultured Phycisphaerae bacterium
CTGCTCGTATTCCAATTTATCATTTGAATTTTCATTTTCACTTTTACACGCTTGTTCTTCATCAGCTGCCAAATCCGCTTCGTTTACACAATTATCATTCACATCAACATCAACCTTTTCATTCGAATCCTCTTTAGCATCATCAACATCAGGCACGCCAGCTTGAGAGTCCGATTGTCTCTCGCGATGATATACAAACAAACTTGTACACTCTCTTAACACATTAGCATCAGGCAACAATTCCGATTGTTCAGCTATCTCAGAAAGCTTTTTTATCGCTTGACATAAGCTTTCAAGCAACTCTTCCGGATTATTGCAGCTTTCCAGAATAATATCTTCCGCTGCTTGGGCAACTTGCATTCCGAACTCGGACAATACGTCCTTATTATCATCCCTAAGCTGCTTTGACAAGCTCGACAATTCACTCGCAGACTCATGTATCTTCGCCAACTCGCCAAGGTCCGTTATATCTATTCCTTCCGAATGTAAAGATAACTCACCAATAACCTGCTTTATATGTTCACATATCGTTATGATTTCGGATTCAGACGACATCTCTTACACTCCTCGTTTTATAATTAGCTATCCAATTTCAAAGTAAATCGTACCGGAAATCCATCGATAAAACATTCCGCACAATATTGGCTATCCCGCATTAGAAGCTGACCTTCTCCGGAATTCGCCCCGCTATCAATAACGCTCACCTGCGGCACCGAAAGAGTAAACGAGTTTTTGCTATCGAATAACTCCGTTACGAGATTACCGCAAATAACGTTCAGTAACTCACCTATCGCATCCCACTTATGCGATTCATCAAGTTCCGACGATTCAAGCCCCAATAAATTTTCCGCAAGAGTATCCGCAAATTCGTCCGTACACTCTATAAATAATCTTCCCCGAACAGTTCCTTCAAAATCAATATGTCCGATAAAATCCGGAACAAAATCGCGAAACTCATGCGCAACTTCGAGCCCCATCATCGCCAAAGTTTCGACAATATCAGAAATCACATCCGTCAGAACTGCTTGTTGGACACTCATTACAAATCTCCAAAATATTTGACAATACTTTTCGTATCTGCTCAGGCCTGAACGGCTTTCTTATATATCCCGCTATTCCCAACTCTTCCAATTCCCTTATCCTCTCTTCGCTACCTTCGGTGGAAATAACAACAATAGGAATATCGGAATATTTGGGATTGGATTTAAGTCTGGAAATCAATTGCATTCCGTTCATCCGAGGCATATTCAGGTCGACCATCATCACCGAAATATCATTATCAGCTATTCGCGATAGCGCTGATATCCCGTCACTCGCTTCATACACATCCCCAAGCTCATCACCCAAAGAAATCATAAGCACTTTCTTTATCATCAATCTGATTGTAACACTATCATCGACTATTAAAACGTTTACGGACATATTTAACTCCTCTCTCCGCCGCCGCTATACAATTTTTCCAATTTGTCAAGTTCCAACAAAATCTCCACACCCAAGCTGTCCAGATATTCCGGTTGTATTCGATATTTTTCAATAAGATTATCATCTACTCGATACATCAACCCGTCGTAGCCAAGCCCTATTCCAAGCATCATAACGAGGGAATCCGATATATGAACAATATCCACTACCTGCCTTATTTCTTCATCATTTCCCTTATAACATTCCGGACAATGATGATATTTAGCAGCTGACGCAATCGCTTCAGGAAGCTGCCATTTACGAGCAATCAGTTCTCCCACTTCCTCATGAGAAAATCCCAATATTCTCTTCTCCGCCTCGTCAAATCGTATTTTTTCTGCTGTTGCTAACTCTATAACTTGCTGATAATGCTCTTTGAGCGTACTGTCCAAGATAACTTTTCCAATGTCATGCAATAAACCCGCTGTAAAAAATAACCCCGCTGAAGGTTCAAGCTGTTTATGATTTGAGATTTTTTCCGAAGCAATAGCAACTGCATTCGAATGTTTCCATAACATACCCGCCAATAATCCGTATCCTTCATTGGAATGATTGAATGTCGATTTACAATGAACATTAAATACCAATTGAAGCAATTGCCTTGCACCCAAATACGTAACTGCATTCTGCAAACTCGTTATACGGCGGGAAAAACCAAAAAAGGCGGAATTACAAAGTTTCAATACCTGAGCTGTCAAATTCTGGTCATGACGAATCGTATCGACAATTTGCTCTATTGTAGAATTGACATCGCTAAGAACATTTATTAAACGCAATGTCGTACCCGGAAGCACCGGCAACTGTTCTATAGAATCGACTATAACATTTATATCATCAAGTTTAGCTATCATAATTCTATTATCCTCTTATTTTTCTTGATTGTTACAAGACCGCTTGATATATCGAGAGTCATTGTCCTGCTCTCGAATCCCCCTACATCTTCTGCATCTATCATTACATTATTTTTCCAAAGCAATTTTCGAAGAGCCATATAATTCCGCTTCCCGATATTAAAAACACCTTTAGCATCCATCATTTGTGCGCCACCTGCAACTTTAACAATCAAACGCTTCTTTTCTCCTCCAAGTGAATAAACCGATTTAAACAACAAAGGAATCCCCGTATCTGCAAACATATAAGGTTTACTCTTTGCTTTTTCCGGAGAAATCGAAGAGTCGGGAAGCATATAATGAAGCAATCCCCCTACCTTAGCTTGTGGGTCCCATATTGCCAATCCGATACAGCTGCCGAGCGAGTAGGTTATCAACCTATCACTAACTTTATTGCTTACAATCATATCAGCAATATCTACTGTTATTGAATTTGAATAAGCTACAACTTGAGACATTAAATCCCCGCAATAATCAAACAAATTTTGCAATTCGGCTATCCTTCTTTGTTTTAATCGACACGCAGCACATCATACTTAACAACAAAGAAAATTTTAAAAAGCTTGACTTTTGTGAATGAAAGCTAAAGTAACATCATTTTCAACCCGATAGACACATAGGCAAAAGAATAAAGGAAAATGTAAAATACAATTATACAAACATTTTAATACGAAAAGGAATACACCGATGGATGTAAAGTATATCAATCCTTTTATGAAATCAATCAAGAATGTATTCTCAACGATGTTAAATATTGACGTGGAATTCGGCAAGCCCCGGCTTAGAACGGAAGCGGAAGCATCACACGATGTCTCCGGAATTATAGGGCTTTCCGGGGATGCAATGGGAGCTGTTATTTTAAGTTTTCCGAAACCTGCTGCTCTTAAAATAGCAGGTGCATTTGCAGGTATAACTTTCAAGGAAATGGACGAAGATTTTGCAGATGCAATTGGAGAATTGGCAAATATGGTAGCAGGCAGTGCGAAAAGAGACCTTGAAGGTCTAAACATCTCTATATCCGTACCGTCTGTCATCATAGGACCAAATCATCAGGTAAGAGCTACCAGAATGGTCCCGAGGCTTCTTATTCCGTGTTCCACGCCGATAGGGTCTTTCGTTGTTGAAGTAGGAATGAAGGTCATTAAACAAAATAGCCAAACGGATTCGCAGGAACAAAATGTTAAAGAACAAGAATTGGTAACAACTGCAACGGAGTAATATATTATGAAGATTATGCTTGTTGATGATTCAAGGACAATTAGAAATATTGAAAAAAATGTTCTTTCGCAACTCGGCTATACAGACATTATGGAAGCAGGAGACGGCGTAGAAGCTTTGAATCAACTCTCATCGGGTATGCCTGACCTGTTTCTTGTAGACTGGAATATGCCAAATATGGACGGACTTACGCTTGTTAAAAAAATCAGAGAAAAGGATAAAAACGTTCCGATAATTATGGTAACAACGGAAGCTGAAAAATCCAGAGTTGTCGAAGCTATAAAGGCAGGTGTAAATAATTATGTCGTCAAACCGTTTACAACCGAAACGTTAGGCGGAAAAATCAAACAAACGCTTGAAAAATTAGGAGTCCCTGCATAGCAACAATCGTGCTCCTGCTCTGAATAATAATTACAAGCGAGGTTCGAGCAAATTTAATTCACAGAAAGGAGATATAGTTTATTTTAGGGGGGCAATAATTAAAATAATCCTATAAGGAGAACGAAAAGGAAAATTAAGTGTCCGCTATTATTACAGACAATAAGATTAAAATCGAAATAGCTCCGGACAAGCTCAGAGCATATCTACAATTTGACACAAACGTAAATTATTCCGATATATCCGAGCTTGATATATTTAACATCCTCAAAGATTACAATATAGAAATTACTGACAATGTCAGGAAAAGAACATCTCAGCTTCTTAGTGTACTGAATAGCGGAAAAATTCCGGAAGAACCCTACATTATTGCGGAAGGAATCGCCCCCACAGAGCCAATCGACCAGCAATTCGAATGGGATAAGGCATTACATCAGCAGGAAGAATTGCCCGATGATGAAGCATCTGTCAATTTTTATCAACAACATAAACTTGTTACTGTCGAGGAAAACCAAAAAATCGGAAAAATCATTGCAGGTAAAGAAGGAAAAGACGGCATAGATATATTTGGCAATCCTATTGTCATAAGAAAACAGCCTGCCAATATCAAAATCGGTGAAAATGTCAAACTCGATGAAGACAACAAAACTGTCATAGCGCAAAAGGCAGGACAAGTAATATTTAAGCACAATAAAATATCCGTAAAAGACGTTCTCGAAATTAAAGGTGATGTCGATTTTGAAACGGGAAATATAGAGTCCGCCAGCAATGTCCTTATATGGGGAATGGTAAAAGACCTTTTCATTGTCCGAAGCAAACAGGACATCTCTGTT